>JBDTQC010000105.1:0-9055 GCA_039932405.1 Ideonella sp. | reverse complement strand
AGTACCCACCCTCAGCGGCAAGGCCGAGATCGAGCTGCCCGAGGGGACGCAGCATGGCAAGACCTTCCGCTTGCGTGGCAAGGGCATCAAGGGGGTGCGCTCCAGTTATCCGGGTGATCTGTACTGCCATGTCAGCGTCGAGACTCCGGTCAAGCTGACCGAGCATCAACGCAAGCTGCTGAAGGAACTCGACGAATCCTTCCGCAAGGGGGGCGACAAACACTCGCCAACCTCGAAATCCTGGTCCGATCGGGTCAAGGATCTGTTTAAGTAGCTATCCACGCAAAAAGACAGACTTGAATACTGGATAAAACTCCAGTATATTGCACCTCCGTCACTGGCGTCGAAGCGGCCGGCCTGCCGGCGCTTTGACGTTGGTGCTACTCAAGCTGCGGAGAGCCTCGATGAAAAGCCACGCCACGCCGGAAACGGCAATCGTCCATTTTCACAAAGGACGAGGCGTCGGGTCGAATGAGCAAACGAGGTTCGCCTTGTGGCAACGCGAAGTCGATCGTGATTTTCTCGATCATGCTGCGCTCGAAGGTGAAGCAGAAGCGCCGAAACGGCCGACAACGGTGACCACGCAATCCGCCCGTTCGATCATCAGCCGCAACACCTCGCCTGATATTCCCTTCGACCAATCGATCAATCCGTACCAAGGCTGCGAGCACGGTTGTGTGTATTGCTACGCCAGGCCGACCCACGCCTACATCGGACTGTCACCGGGACTCGATTTCGAAACCCGTATCTTTGCCAAGGGAAACGCCGCGTCGCTGCTGCGCGCCGAGCTGAATCGCCCGAGCTACCGCCCCTCGCTGATCGCGCTGGGTGCCAACACCGATCCCTACCAACCGGCGGAACGCAAGCTGGAAATCACGCGCGCTATCTTGCGAACGCTGGCGGAATTCAAGCTGCCGGTGTCGATCACGACCAAATCGGCCCTGGTGGTAAGGGACATCGATATCCTGGCGCCGATGGCGGCCAAAGGGCTGGCCCGGGTGTTCATCTCGATCGGCACGCTGGACGACGAACTCGCTCGAGCGATGGAGCCGCGAGCCAATTCGCCGGCGCGCCGCCTGGAGGCGATCCGCCGCCTGGCTGCGGCCGGGGTTCAGGTTGGAGTCTTCACTTCTCCGCTGATTCCGGGGCTCAACGACAAGGACATGGAGCAGGTTCTCGAGGCAGCCGCGAACGTCGGTGCCACGCAGGCGAACTACGTGATCCTGCGCTTGCCATTGGAGGTACGAGATCTGTTCGTCGAGTGGCTCGAACACCATTTTCCGCTGCGAGCCAGACACGTGATGAGTCTGGTCCGCCAAATGCGCGGGGGTCTGGACTATGACCCCGATTTCCGGACCCGGATGCGCGGAACCGGCCTGTACGCGGACCTGATCAGTCAGCGATTCCGGATCGCCACCCGAAGGTTCAATCTCAACCGGGAGCGCAGCGCCATGGACACATCACAGTTTCACCGGCCCGCACCCGTGGCCGACCAACTTGCGCTCTTTTGAATGCGACCAGGTGCAAACGAGTCACCACCTTATCGACAACAGCCGTGCACCACGCGGTCGCAGACACAGTCATTGGTGCTAGTTGTCGCGTCCGACCGCATCCCAGAGTTCGCCACCAAGGCGCTCCAGCAATGTACGGCCATCGCTTCCCTTCTCGCGCTGAGAATCGGACGGCGCAATCAATTCCGCGCGATTGAATTCCCACATTTCCCGACAGTCTTCAGGAAAGATGCGCCCATCAGGCAGAAAACACATGCCGGTTTCATCGTCCAAAACAACCAGACCAAGCTCCGCCGCGGCGTCGACAGCGTACGCGATGCGCCGGGTGTAGTCATCCTCATCGCCCTCGGGCAGACTCAGCCGCAGAACCGACGCCCGGGACTGCGCCAAGGCCGAACGCAAGTCGCCACCCCAGAACAGCATCGGTTCGCCAGGCGTATTCATCAGCACCGAGTCGGCCTCGCAACGCGCGACCAGTCTGTCGGCAAAGACCTTCAGCTTCGGGTCGACAGTGAGGCCGACAGCATCACCGAGCCGCTCGACGGCCTGCAAGGCTTCTTCCGAACTGGTCGGCACGGGAGCGTGTCTTGCCGCGTCCCAGACAAAAAGCTCGTAGCTCATGATTCACCTCGGCGAGTGGAACTGTTCGGTTGGCGATGGGACTGCACGATTCCAAAAATCCAGGATCGAGCCGCTGAAGAAACTTGATCAGTAGTCCCCGCCACCCGAACTGCCGGGTGCCAGGTTGTCGAATTTGGTCAACGGCTTGTTGAAGAACAGCTTGACGGTACCGGTCGGTCCATTGCGCTGCTTGCCGATGATGATTTCGGCCACGCCGGGCTCCTTGCAGGCTTCCTTGGTGTAATAGTCGTCGCGGTAGATGAACATGATCACGTCGGCGTCCTGTTCTATCGCGCCGGATTCGCGCAGATCACTCATCATCGGTCGCTTGTCGGTGCGCGACTCGACCGATCGATTCAACTGCGACAGCGCGATCACAGGGCACTGCAATTCCTTGGCGAGGCCCTTCAATCCGCGCGAGATCTCGCCGATCACAGTGGCCCGGTTTTCCTCGCTGCCTCCTCCGCTGCCACTCATCAATTGAAGGTAGTCGACCACGATCAGGCCAAGCTTGCCACATTGGCGCGCTTGCCTGCGCGCCCGCGCGCGGACCTCGGTCGGCGTCAACGCAGGGCTCTCGTCGATGAACATGCTGACCGTCCCCAGCCGCTCGACGGCTTCCGACAAACGGCCCCATTCGTCGTCCCTCAGCGCACCGGTTCGCAGTCGTTGCTGATCGATGCGTCCGAGCGAACCGACCAGTCGAAGTGCCAATTGCGACGCCCCCATTTCCATCGAGAAAATCACCACCGGCAAGCCTTCGCTGACCGCCACATGTTCGGCGATATTCAGGGCAAAGGCGGTCTTGCCCATCGACGGGCGGGCTGCCAACACGATCAGGTCGCCGGGCTGGAAGCCGGCGGTCATCTTGTCGAGATCGAAGTAGCCGGTGCGCACGCCGGTGACTTCCTCGGCGCCGTTCTCGTGCAGCTCGGTCACCCGGTCCAGCAACTGGACGACCAGTGAATCCATGGTCTGGAAACCCTGCTTCGACTTCGAACCTTCCTCACCGATGCGGAAGATCTTGCCCTCGGCCTCGTCGAGGATCTGATCGACCGGTCGGCCTTGCGGATTGAAGGCCTGGGTGGCGATCTCGTCGGCGGCTGCGACCAGTTTGCGCAACACGGCCCGCTCGCGCACGATCTCGGCGTAGCGGCGCAGATTGGCGGCGCTGGGCACACTTTGCGCCAGCGCGTTCAGGTAGACCAGCCCCCCACATTCTTCGGCCTTGCCAAGGCTTTGCAGCTGCTCGAAGACAGTGATCACGTCGGCCGGTTTGGTGGCATTGACAAGCGTGCCGATCGCCGCGTAGATCTGCCGGTGTTCGAAGCGGTAGAAGTCGGAATCGACCAGCAGATCGCCGGCACGATCCCAGGCGCTGTTGTCAATCAGCAGTCCGCCGATCACGCTTTGTTCGGCTTCGATCGAATGCGGCGGAATGCGCAGCCGTGCAACCTCGTCGTCGGGGCGCTGGCCAGTTGGAGATGCGGGGCCGACCGGAGTCGACGCGTTGGGCAATGGGGGAGAAGAGAAGACGGCAGCCATGCACACACTATACGGGCCGACCGTCTCGGCACCTGTGCACAGACCTGTGCAAAAGCGGTGGAACTTCAGTGCATATTAGGTGCGAAGTCAGCGCGCAGCGGCGGGTCGGCGTCACCAAGAAAAAGGGCCGGCAAGCCGACGCTTTCTGGAAGCGCCGAGCCTGACCGATCAGGCGGTCTCGCCTACCACGACAACCTTCACTTCGACCACGACGTCGGAATGCGGTGCAACGCTGACGATGTGTTCACCGACGATCTTCAACGGGCCGTTGGGCATGCGAACCTGCGCCTTGACGACCTTGAAGTCGATGCGCGTCAGCGCTTCGGCGATGTCGTTGTTGGTGACCGAGCCGAACAGGCGGCCATCGACGCCGGCCTTCTGCGTGATGTGCACGGTACGACCGCTCATCTTCTCGCCCAATGCCTGCGCATTGGCGAATTTTTCGGCCGCAGCCTTTTCGAGCTCGGCACGCCGGGCTTCGAATTCGCTGATGGCTGCCGGAGTGGCGCGACGAGCCTGGCGGCTCGGGATCAGGTAGTTGCGGGCATAGCCGTCCTTGACCCTGACCACGTCACCCAGGTTGCCGAGGTTGGACACCTTGTCCAGAAGAATGATCTGCATGTTTGGCTCCTCAGGACTTGTGCTGGTCGCTGTATGGCAGCATGGCCAGGAAGCGCGCCCGCTTGATGCAGGTGGTCAACTGGCGCTGGAAGAATGCGCGCGTTCCGGTCAGGCGAGCTGGCGTGATCTTGCCGTTTTCGCCGATGAAGTCGCGCAGCGTATCGATATCCTTGTAATCGATCTCGGTGACACCGGTGACGGTGAAGCGGCAGAACCGCTTGCGCCGGAACAGCAGCGATTGCTGGTTGCGCTTGGGTTTGCGGTCTTTGGAAAATTTACCTTTACCACGTGGCGGGGGCATATCGAAACCTCGGTTGAAATCTGTTTGAAAGGGGCAAAAACGGCAGCCGGATCAATCCAGCTCGATCACATGAAAGACGATGCCGCGACCATTGCGCTGTGACCCCAGGAAACCTGCAAATGCATGCAGGCTGCCCAGTTCCAGTTGACCGATGCGGTGGGTGATATCTCCCACCACGCGGCCCTTGATTTCCAGACTCACCTTGCGAACCTGGCCTTGCTGTGTCACGGTCGATTCGTGCTTCAGGCTCAAATCGAGGGCGGGCAGGCCGGCTGGTGTATATCGCAAGGATCCTCGGGCTACCAACTCGGCCGACAGGACCAGGCGATTGAGCCCTGGCGGTTCGGACGGATCGGCGATCAAGTGCTTCGGTCAGGGCGCCGGTTCAGCGGCAGAGCCTCAGGCGGCTTCCTGTTGAGCAGGCGCCTTGCGGGCCTCTTCGCGATCGACCGTCTTCATCATCACCGAAGGCGTCGTCTCGGCCTTGGGCTTCTGCACGGTCAGGTGGCGTAAAACGGCGTCGTTGAAACGGAAGCCGGTTTCGAGCTCGACCAGCACTTCCTGGCTGCACTCGATGTTGATGCACAGATAATGCGCCTTGGCCAGCTTCTGGATCAGGTAGGCCATCTGCCGACGCCCCCAATCCTCGACCCGATGCACATGACCACCGCCAGCGGTGATGGTGCCCTTGTAGCGTTCCAGCATGGCTGGAACCTGTTCGCTCTGATCCGGATGGATCAACAGCACGATTTCATAATGACGCATGGACACTCCTTGTGGATTGAGCCGCCCCGATGCGTCCAACACAGGTGCGGCAAGGAAAAGCCCATGATTATAGCCGGCACACGACGTGGCCGATGGGCATGCCAGTCAAACGCTGCGATGGAAAAAGCCGCCAATGGCGGCTTTTGTCGGTGGAAGCAGTAGCTCGAAACCGTCTGACTGCCATTCGGCCTTGCTTCAAAAAAGCGCTTATTCGCCCTGGTTTTTCGAAGACGTTGCAGCGTTGATATCGAGCGAAGGCACGCCGTCGTAGGCCTCGTTGACCACAAAATATTGATTCGACATGCTGTTGATGCGCGCATCGACCGCTTCGGCCATCACTTGCGTGCGCGTCGTGTTGCTGGTTGCCAATTGCGGATCGATGTAACCGTAGGCTTCGCTGGCGGTGAAGGTGGCACCCGAATGCATGTTCTTGAAGGCGGTTGTTTCCGACATCACTTCGGCACGCGTGGTCGACGAATACATGTTGGTGTAATCGATGTGGCTTTCACCTTCAGCTGCAGCAGCGCCGGCGAAGATTGTCAAGGTGGCGGCGGCGATCAAGGTACGAGTAGACATTTGTTCTTCCTTTCGAGGGGCTCGAGGCCCGGGCTTGTATTGAACCGTTAGAGCTGGTGCTGGATCGCGCCGGCTCCCGGACCGCAGCGGAGGGCAGAAAATCTTTGGGACTGCCTTTCGCTACCGATGGGTCTACTTTATTACTGAACAGTATGCAATCCATCGGATCAGCGGCCGCCATGGAGTAGGACAGCGCCTCATTGCAGCGTAGACGTCCGTCACGGCGCCCAGCGCTTCACCCCTTACCAACTGCCTCGCCAAGCGCCAATCAGCGAGGACTGCTGGCGCGCAGCCGCAGCGAGGTATTGGCCAGCGCGTCGGCGCGCTCGTTATACGGGTCGCCGTTATGGCCACGCACCCAGCGAGTTGCCACGACCCGTGCGTCGGCTTCGGCAAACAATCGTTTCCACAGGTCCAGGTTCGCTACCGGTTCTCCTTTGGCGTTGCGATATCCCCGACGCTCCCAGCCGGTACGCCATTCGCTCAAACCCTTCAGCACATATTGACTGTCGGACACCAACTCGACCGCCTCGCCACGCGGCACCATCGACAAACCCTGCAGTGCCGCGGTCAGCTCGGCGATCTGGTTCGTGCCGTGGCCGATGAAACCGAAATGATCCGTTTCTGTCCGACCGTCCGGCGCAATCAACACCAGCCCCCAGCCACAAGGGCCAGGATTGGACGGTGCGCACGCACCGTCCGCATAAACTTGCCAAGGCATCAAGCCCTCCTTTCAATCGGTTTCAAAGTTCGATGCGCGGCGGAGCGTCACCGCGTTGGTGGACGGAAACTGCCGGCGCAGCTTTGGGTTGGCTGTTCAGCGCTTCGCGTGCCAGACCGACCAGCCGCATGCCACGCACCCGCTTGACCGCCACCAGCAGATAGACAGCACCGAACACCGGCCACCAGCGCTGACCGAGCCGATCCATCCAACCATAACGCGACAGCCACTTCTCACTTCTCAAGGCCGGTCGATAACAACCGAACTGACCGGTCTCGACTTCAAAACTGAGCAGCCGCAACCAGTCGCGCAAGCGTCCGTAGGCAATGAATTCTCCCTCGGTCGGCAGAAATGGGCCTTCACTGGAGCGCGCGCCAAGCCGGCTGAGCAGCTTGGAGCCCCGATGCCGCAAGCCCCACAGACTGGCCGGATTGAAGCCGATGATGATGACCTTGCCTTCAGGCACCAATACCCGCTCGACCTCGCTGAGCGCCAAGTGAGGATCGCGCGCCAATTCCAGCGCGTGTGGCAGCAATACCAGATCGAGGCTGCGGCTCTGAAACGGCAAGGCATCGAATTCGCATTGCAAATCGAAGGTCGCAGTCCGCGGCGCAACCCCTGACGAATTGGTGCGCACCTCCTCGTGCAGGCTTTGCGATGCGCGACGCGGCGTTGCTCCCTGAGCATCCTCACGTCCGGGGTCGATCGCATACCAGCGATGCGGCATGCGGTTCGCGTGCAGCCCGTCGAGCTTCGGCAGTCCGAGTTGCACGGCGTGAAAACCGAACACGTCAGCGACAAGTATTTCGACCTGCTGCTGCTCCCATTCGCGTAAATACTGTCCAACGGGAGTTTCCAGCCAGTCAGCCAAACCTATAATAGTGCCAGCTTTCGTCATGACGCTTATCGCACCCCCTGCCCATATCGATACCGACTCCCGGGTATTCCACGACAGATTCTTCGTCATCGTGGATTGCTCGGAGGACGCGTCCCCGTCAGGCAATGCGCTTCGCTCGATTCTAGTGAGCCAAAACAGTCAGCAGATCGGCAAGCGTTTTGACAGCATTTCTGGTCGTTCCTCGCCAGCAATTTTCCACCCCGACATTCGCCGCCTTGCATGCGTTTTTGCAAGCGCCACGCCAACGGCCGCGCGCGGTCCTTTCAAATCGACACCCTCATGAAACTGAACCGCCTGAGCAGCTCGCTTCACGGCACCTGGTTGCGCAACTGCACCCTTCCGATCGCACTGGCGCTCGGCGGCTGCGCAGCCATCTCCCCCCAAGGCGGCAACTCGGGCGTCTACCCTCCGAAAAGCATCGAGGCATCCCATGTGGTGGCCAGCAAGGACGCAAAGGCGACTGCGGCCAACGCCGCGCCAGCGGCCCCCCTGCCCGAGCTCCCGGCGGTGGCGCAGGCACCGGCGGTAACACCGGTCCCGATCGACCCGTTGCAACCCGGACGCAAGGTCGATCTCGAAGACCGCTCTGCACGCGTGGACCTGTGGGCCCGGGTGCGGCGTGGTTTCGCCATCCCCGACCTCGACACCGAACTGGTTCGTGACCGCGAGCAGTGGTACGCAACCCGGCCCGACTATGTGCAGCGCATGACCGAACGCGGTTCGCGCTACCTGTTCCACATCCTGGAAGAGGTCGAAAAGCGCGGCATGCCGACCGAATTGGCGCTGCTGCCGTTCATCGAAAGTGCATTCAATCCGCAGGCGATGTCATCGGCCAATGCCTCGGGCATGTGGCAGTTCATCCCGTCGACCGGCAAGCATTTCGACCTGACGCAGAACATCTTCCGTGACGATCGGCGCGACGTGCTGGCATCGACCCGGGCAGCACTCGACTATCTGCAGAAGCTGCATGCAATGTTCGGCGACTGGCGGCTCGCTCTGGCAGCCTACAACTGGGGCGAAGGCAGCGTGCAGCGCGCGATCGCGCGCAATGAACGCGACGGGCTGCCAACTGATTACCTCAGTCTCAGAATGCCGCAAGAGACTCAGTATTACGTGCCAAAGCTGCAGGCAGTGAAAAACATCATTGCCCGGCCGCAACAGTTCGGACTGGTGTTACCTCCGCTCGAGAACCATCCGTATTTCCTGGCCATTCCGATCGAACGCGACATCGACGTCGATCTGGCCGCCAAGCTGGCTGGCATGAGCCTGGCCGATTTCAAGACGCTTAATCCGCAGATGAACAAGCCGGTGATCCTGGCCGCCGGAACCCAGCAGATTCTGCTGCCCTACGACAACGCGAACGAATTCGTGCGCCGCCATTCGAAGCACACCGGTCCGCTCGCCAGCTGGACCGCCTGGGTTGCACCAAAGACCATGCGGCCCCGCGAAGCCGCACTGCAACATGGCATGAACGAGACCGCGCTGCGTGAACTGAA
>JBDTQC010000104.1:0-9085 GCA_039932405.1 Ideonella sp. | reverse complement strand
AAACACCACGCCCCAGCCAAAGGTGTCATAGGGACGGTTGCGCTCGACAACCCTGACACGGTGCTGCGCGTCCTGCTGCTTCATCAGCAGCGCGAAATACAGGCCCGACGGACCTCCGCCGATACAGACGATATTCATGGATGCTCCGGATCTGGTGCGCCCCACTGCGCGCCATCTGTGCACTGAAGAGCCGAAGCAAGATTACCCGTAAATCGTTTAGTTGTAAACTACTTTGAAGCAGATTGATGGTTGATATCGGGGCGCCTCGCCGGCTCGGCCGTGCTCCAGGCGATCAAGGCGAGCAAAGCCACCTGGACCGGCAGGCGCAGCCACAGCAACCAGATCGGCACGCCAAACAGCTCGGGCTGCTGCAGCATGTAGAGATGGCATGGCGTCACCGCGATCGTCAGCGCCATCAGCCCCAGCCCTGCGGCGCGCCGGGTCGGGCGCCACAACAGGCCGGCCGCGCCCAGCCACTCGAACACACCGCTCACCAGCACGGCAGCCCGCGGCCAAGGGATGTAGGGCGGAACGATCCGCATCTCGGTTTCGGTCAGCGCGAAATGCCCGATGCCGCCGATCGCGAACCACAGGAAGACGAAGGCGAGCGCCATCAGACGCAGCCGAGATCCGCGCAGCGCGTGGCCTGTCATCCGCCCGTCGGTTCATCACGGCGCTGCCGCGCGGCCTGCAGAAAGTCATTCAGGATCGGGTGGCCATCGAGCTGGGTGGCGTGCCATTCCTGCTGCACCAGAAACTCCGGATGCCACTGCATGCCGAACACATGCCCTGGCCCGCGCCACCGCACGGCTTCGACGATGCCGTCGGGCACCGACCGCGCCTCGATGTCGAGCTCCGGCGCCAGGTCCTTGATCGCCTGGTGGTGGATCGAATTGATCGCGGCGGTGCTGATTCCAGGGTAAAGACCAGACAGGCGCGAACCGGGCAGCAATTCGACATCGTGAAACTGGTGCTCGTACTTGGCCTTGTCGAGGTGCGGCAGCGCATCGGGACGTTGGGTCGGGATGTCCTGGTACAAGGTGCCGCCAAATGCCACGTTGATCAGCTGGCAGCCGCGGCAGATGCCGAGCACCGGCTTGCCAGCCTCGATGAAGGCATCGAGCAGTTCGATCTCGTAGCGGTCGCGGATCCGGTCACCTGCCCACTCCGGCGCAAGCGGAGCTTCGCCATAGCTCTCTGGCGCAATGTCGTTGCCGCCCTGCAGAAGCAAGGCATCGAGCATTTCGGCGTAGACATGCAGGCTGACATCGGTGCGCTTGACCAGGCTTTGCCGGTCGACTGCCGGAATCATCACCGGCAAGACATCGCGCGCGATCACCCAGTGCGCGACCGACTGCTCGAGGTAGTGCAGCGTTCGCGTCCAGACACCGCCAAGGTCGAGCACCGGCCCGTTCGGGTAATAGATGCGCGCGGAAACGCCGATCAGCAAAGGTCTTGACATGTTTAGGTCGCCCCGGTCGCTGCCGTGTCCATCGAACAATCTTTAGGATAGCGCTATCCGAAATGTCTTCATCCAGATCACTTCTCACCCATCGATCAAATGTTGACTCCCTACAACATTCATTCCAGCGCCGGGCGCCGAACCAATTCGTTCATTGGACAGGGCTGTCCCGAATGACTTCCGTCGTGATCATGGGCGTGTCCGGCTGTGGCAAGTCGAGCCTGGGTGCGGCGCTTGCCGCGCGGCTCGGCTGGACGCTGATCGAGGGCGACGAATACCACCCGCCCGAGAACGTCGCCAAGATGAGCGCCGGCATCGCCCTGGGTGACTCGGATCGCATCGGATGGCTGGATGCACTGGCAGTCGAGTTGCAGCGCCATCCGCTTGGCGCGGTGCTGACCTGCTCGGCCTTGAAAAAGGCCTACCGCGACCGCCTGCGCGCCGTCGTACCGGGTTTGCTGTTCGTCCACCTCGAATTGACCCGCGAGCTGGCGCGCCAGCGCGTCGAACAGCGCGCGGGCGGTCACTATTTTCGCGGAAACCTGGTCGACAGCCAGTTCGAAGCACTCGAATCCACGCATGGCGAACTTGGCGTGCTGGCCATCGACGCCACCGCGCCGATCGAGCAAATGACTGGCCAGGCCCTCCAATGGATCAAGGAGAACGATTGATGAAACAAGCTGAAGACGCAGCAGGCTCACGCCTGGTCTGCTCGAGACCAAGACCGTTGACGGCCAGGAGCACCCGTTCAACACAATCCTGTCGAGCAAGCCATACGATGGCGCTGGCCAACTTGCGCACGTGATCGACGGGTGATGTTGCGGCCCACCCGACCTCGAGATCTCGCTCAAGGGATTTGAATGCTGCCGACAAACCCGCTCTTGCGATGGGTGCGAGCCAGCCCCTATGCTTCCGGCATCGGATCAGCGGGGTGTTCCCGCCTGACACAAACCCATGTCGATTGCTTCGACAACCCCGGCGGAGAACTTCCATGCTCGACAACCTGAAAACCCCACTCAGCCTATTGGCGCGCGTGCTGCTGGCGCTGATGTTCGTGATGTCCGGCTTCGGCAAACTCGGCAACATCGACGGCACGGCCGGCTACATCGCCAGCGCCGGACTGCCGTTCGCAACCGTTCTCGCCGTCGTCGTCGGCTTGCTTGAACTGTTCGGCGGGCTAGCCATCATTGCCGGCTTCCGGGCCCGTTGGGCCGCGCTGGCGCTCGGCGTCTTCACGCTCGCGGCAAGCCTGCTGTTCCACAAATTCTGGGCCGTGCCGGCCGAGCAGCAGATGGTGCAGCAACTGATGTTCATGAAGAACCTCGGGGTTGCAGGCGGCATGTTCCTGCTGGCGGCAATGGGCCCAGGCAATCTGGCGATCGATCGCTCGTAGTCGCTGCGGTCGACCGGCTGGCGCGCCAAGTCGGTCGACCCTCGAAAGCGTCGGACAGACGGACGCATTGAAATTGAACCATCGTCCGATCAAGCCGTCGAATCGGAATGAAGCTGCATTGCATCGCCATCCTGCTGGTCGTCACCAGCTCGGCGACAGATTTGGCGCATGCCGCCGACGATGCGACATCCACCAGCCGCGTCGGTGACTGCCAACCAGCGCTGCAACGCCTGCACGCGCAGGAAGAAACACAACGGGCGGCGCGGCGCCAGGGCAGCGGCAAAAGCGGGATCGACGTCGGCGCTGCGCTGGCAGCGGCGCGGCGCCAGGCTGCCAAGGCCTGCCTCGGCGGCAGTTCGGATCCGCCGGTGCAGAAGCCGCGACTCCAGGCACCGCTTTCAGTGGCTCCGATCGCTCCGGGTGCCCCGGTCGGTTCACCGGATCAGCCGGCATCGCCCGCTGCGCTGCAGCAGCGTTCCGCGCCGCCGCCTATCGTGTCGGCCCCTGCGCCGGCCAGGACACCGCTGTCGACCGTCACCAGCTGCGACAGCGCAGGCTGCTGGACCAGCGACGGCCAGCACCTGATGCGCGTCGGCCCGAATCTGGTCGGACCACCTGGCCTGTGCACATCGACAGCCGGCATATTGACCTGCCGTTGAGCCGGTTTCGACTGCGACGCGTGGTCGGCGGATCGACCGCGAGAACGCCATCGTGATGAACGATCTGGTCCCGGCGGTGATCGACTTTTACAATCTTCAGATTCGCACAGCCCGTCGCGGCCGCGACTGCTCTCCCATCTTTCAGGAAAACCCATGACCCAGAAGACCCACCTTCGGCGCGCCCTGTGCCTTGCAATTGCCGCCTCGCTCGGTGGCATGTTCAGCTTGAATGCCCACGCGCAAGCTGCCAACTGGCCGACGCAGGTTGTCAAGGTGGTGGTCGGTTTCCCGGCCGGTTCATCGCCGGATATCGTGGCGCGCCTGGTCACCGAGCCGCTGTCCAAGGTGCTGGGCCAGCCGGTCATCGTCGAGAACAAGCCGGGTGCAGGCGGCAACATCGGGGTCGACACGGTCGCGCGCGCCGACGACAACCACACCTTCGGCTTCACCACCAACGGACCCCTGACCACCTCACCGGTTCTCTATCGCAAGCTCCCTTACGACGTCGAGAAAGACCTGCGGCTGTTGTCGCTCGCCGCCACCAGCACGCAGGTGCTGGTGGTATCGAACGGCTTGTCGGTGAAGACGCTGCCCGAGCTGCTCGCTTATTCGAAAGCCAACAAGGGCGCGCTCAGCTACGGCTCGGTCGGCGTGGGCTCGGGTTCGCACCTGACCGGCGAACTGTTCGCCGCGCAGACCGGCATCGACATGCTGCATGTTCCCTATCAGGGCTTCGGCCAGGTCACCAGCGCCATCGTGGGCGGACAGATCCAGGTTGCGTTCATGGCGCCATCCGGCGCGCTGGCACAGGCCAAGGCCGGCAAGCTGCAGGTGCTGGCCGTCACATCGGCCAAGGCATCGGCCAGCGTGCCTGGCGTACCGACCGTTGCCGAGGCGGCCAACATTCCGAATTTCAAGGCCGAGTTGTGGATCGGCGCGATTGCACCGAAGTCCATGCCCGACGCGATCCAGACCCGATTGACCACCGAGATCAACAAGATCCTGCACTCGCCCGACGTGCAGACCAAGCTGGCAGCGCTGGGTTGGGAAGCGGTTGGCTCGACGCCTGCAGAGATGCGTGACCGTATCGTCGCCGATACGAAATTGTGGGGCGACGTGATCAAGCGCGCCAACGTGAAGGTCGAATGAGCGTTGCGCTCGGCGCCAGCAACAGCACATCATGACGAACCGGCATTTTCTGACTGAACCGAGCCGGCAGACGCCAGTGTTCGGCGAATTCGACGTCGTCGTGCTCGGCGGCGGGCCGGCCGGCATCGCCGCTGCGGTGGCCGCCGCAAGGGCCAGTCAATCGGTGCTGCTGGTCGAGCGCTACGGCTTTCTGGGCGGCATGGGCACGGCCGCCGGCGTCACCAACTTCTGCGGCCTGCATGCCAATGTGCATGGTCAGATCCGGCAGGTGGTTCACGGCATTGCCGACGATCTGCTGGATCGGATGCGGCAGCTCGGCGGCCTCAACGAGCCGCACGCTGTTTTCGGCGGCAAGATTGCAGCGCAAGCCTACGACAACGCGGCCTTCAAGGTGGCGGCAGATGGCCTGTTGATGTCCAGCGGCGCGCAGTTGCTGTTCCATGCCCAGGCGGTCGGCGTGCTGATGAATTCGCCCTGCGAAATCGGCGCGCTGCTGATCGAGACACGATCGGGTCGCCAAGCGGTGACCGCGCGCAATTTCATCGATTGTTCAGGCGACGGCGATCTGTCCGCACATGCCGGTGTGCCGTTCGAAAAGGGCAGCAGCGGCCAGGACATGATGTACCCGTCGACGATGTTCCGCGTCAACAATGTCGACCCGGCTCGTGTGGGCACCGACTACCGGATCTTCGATCGACTGATGGCCGCGGCGGCCGCCAAGGGTCGCCATTTTGCTCGCAAGACGCCGATCATCCGGCCGCAGAAAAACCCGACCGAATGGCGTGCCAACGTGACCCAGCTCGCCAACCCGGATGGCAGCCCGGTCGACGGGACCGACGCGGTGCAGTTGAGCCGTGGCGAAATCGAAGGCCGGCGCCAGATCGTCGATTTTTTCCAGTTCCTGCGTGAATCGGTGCCAGGCTTCGAGCAGTCCTACATCCTCGAGATCGCACCCCAGGTCGGCGTGCGTGAAACCCGCCGCATCATCGGCGAATACCAACTGGGCGAACGCGACGTGCTCGACTGCGTCAGCTTCGACGACACCATCGGCGTCAATGGCTGGATGATCGAGGAACACGTGGCTGGCGACATCAACCTGAAATGGCAGGACATCCCGAATTCGCGCGGCTTCAACCACCTGCCGTATCGCATGCTGTTGCCGCGCCAGGTCGATAACCTGCTGGTGGCTGGACGTTGCGGCTCGATGACGCACCTGGGCCAATCGGCGGCCCGGGTATCGGGCGGCTGCTTCGTGATGGGCCAGGCGGCGGGCACGGCCGCAGCACTGGCTGCCAGGGCTGGCATCCGCCCACGTGACATCGACGCCTCAAACCTGCAGCAGCAACTCGAGGCCGAGGGCGCCTGGCTTGGCCGGGAGGACTGAACGCGGCGCCTGCTCAACTGACGCGAACGCTCGTGCAGCCACCGCGCGTTTACTGAACGCCGCGCCTGTCGGCCGGCAACGGCAACGACTGGATTCGCGCGTTCTGCTCACGCCGCAAGCTGCGTTGTTGCTGCTGATCGGCCTCGATGCGCCGCTCCTGAAGCGACAATGGCCGTGGCTGCTGCGCTGCCAGCGCGGCCTGATCCAGATTGATGCCCCAGCTGAGGCCGGGCCGAAGTGGCAATGGTGGCGCCAGTGCAGTTACCGCGGCTGCGCCGATCCAGGGCATAACGTCGTTCAGCACCAACGCCACGCGAGGACGGATGGCCGCTTCGCCGATGCGCCCGCGCTGGCCCCAACGGACCGGCAGATCCGCGCTGCTGGCCGCCGTACCCAGCTTGTCGGTGATGGCGAAGTCGCGGAAAACGCCGAAGCGCAACTGCATCATCGCCTCCTCCACCAACATGGCCAGGTCTTCACGCGAAAACGACGTTCCGGCGGCAATCGAATAGTTGTAATCGTCATTGACCCGATCGCTGCTGAAAAAGGCGCTGATGTCATCGGGCGTGTAGGCGATCTGCTGCGCGCTCGGGGCAACGCCCAAAAACTGCACCCGCGCAAGGCCGGCCATTTCGGCCGAAGTGAATGGCAACTGCTGCGACAGCGCCAGAGACGTGGTCTGGACCGGACTCGATTCGAATACGTGAAGATCATCACGCAGTTGCGTTTGAATCCGCGGCGGCAGGAAGTCGCCCGCATGGGCCAACTCGTGGTACAGGGTGCGACCCAGGTCGAAGCGCAGCGCTGCGAGGTCGCGGCTGCCACGCTCGGCAATTGGAAAACTGCTCACGGCGTACCGATTGCCCAAGACATAACGCCATGGCGAGTTGAAATTGAGTGCGGCACCGAAATTCGAGCGCGGGTCGGGTGCCTCACTGAGCGTGTCACGCTGATCGGGTGTCAGCCACAGGCTGCTGGCATCGAGGTATATCGCACCCGTGACACTCCAGTAGAACGAGGGCCGAATGCGCGAGCCGATGACGATCGCGGTGGTGGCATTCAACATGCGTCGGAAATCGCCGTCGACGTCCTGGGTGCGCAGAAAATTCTCGAATACATCACCCATCCAGTCATTCGAGACCAGCACCCGTTGCATCACCTGTTCCACTGTCGGAAGTTCGCCGCGTGTCACTTGCCCGAGCAGTGGCAGTTGCCCAAGCGTGCACAGGTTTGACGGGTTGCTGAAGCTCAGGTGTGGCGCGTAGATGCACGCTTCGAGTGCCGACGCGTGCGGGCCGACGCGCTGATACGCATACACGCGGCTGGCGGCATTGCCGTCGGCAAACAAGGGTTGGACAGCAGGCTGCGGTGGTGGCTGAACCAGCAGCGTGAAATCCTGGCTCAAGCTGCTGCCGTCGGCCAGGCTCGCGGTGGCACGCAAGCGCAGCAGGCTGTCGACGTTGACCGATGGCGCACTGAATACCAGACTCCAGCCTTGCGGCTGCGCCAGTGTGGTGGCCGGGCCATCCACCACCGACCAGCGCACCTGAGCACCATTGCGTTGCGCGTCGCTCAGCCCGACGGGCCACGCTCGCAGCGACAGTTCGCCACCGGCCCAGACGGACGGCTCACCCCGCACCACCAGCCCTGGCGCAGCGGCGCCTGCCGCCACGTCGATCAACACCTGCGCATCGAGCACCTGACCGCGTTCGTCCTGGAAGCTGACCGCGAACCGATACACCCCCGCAACGGCCGGCTCGAGGCTGAGCGCCTGCGAGCGCGCCGACATCAACGGCAGCGACGGCCCGCCGACCTGTGTCCATTGCAGCTGCGTCAACACCGCTGCGCACGACTGCAGGCCGACTTCCACATTGCGCCCCGCCGTCGGGCGCTCAGGCACAGCCAGGCGTGCCACGGCGCCGTTGCTGCAATCGGCGCCGACGGCAGGCGCCGCGGGCTCGCTGGCGAGCACCTCGTTCTCACCGCCACTACCACCGCCACAGGCAGCCAACGTCGCAAGTACGCAGGCCGCGAGCAAGTTGCCGAGTGCTTTTCGAAGCTGATTCATCGCTGGAATGCCCCGGATTCAGCGGCTTGCGACTGCCGCTGGTTGCTGAAAGTGCTGTGCATGATGTTTTCGCAATGTACGGGCTGGCGGTGCACCAGCGCATTGTCGGCCAGCGCGGCAAACCATCGAATCTTCGGGGCGAACCAGGACCAGCGGACCCGGCAGCGGGGTCTGGCCGCGCGGTGTCACGGAACCCCGTACCCTTCTCCACACTCAATCCCATCTGGCGCTGCGCTTGCAGCTCAGGCGGCAGATGGCGAAAAAAAGCCGATTCTTCAGATTCCAACGAGGACGATCCATGAAACAAGACCCGCGCAAGGTGCTCGAATCGACGCCCGAACCCGCATCGCTCGACCGGACGATGCCGGCACCACCGAAGCCGGCCCGTGAGGGCGCCAATCTTGGCGGTATCACCCAGACCGCCGAGTCCGGGTTGCGGGATAGCCAGCAGAGTCGCTCTCAAGTTGGCCAATCCAGCACCAGTGCGGCCCCTCAGCCGAAATCGGCGACAGGGGAGTCGGCCTCCGGGCATGCCAGGCCGCCCGCTGCAACGCCGCACACAGGATCAAAGGGCGCCGACGATGATGCCGCTCGTGCCGACGAGAACACCCCCGAAGACGAAAGTCCGCTCGAATCGCTTGGCCGCGCGATCGGCGCCCCGCTGAGCGGTGAAGCGGCGGAGAAGGAGCCGCGCCGCTAGCCAGCTCATCGCCCATCGAGATCGTGATGCGACGGAATCGAATGTGGGTTATTGGACACTTGCCCCCACTTCGGTACGCTTTTTGCTAATCTTCGTTTGCGATGCCAGAGCTCGACCACCCTAGTGACCTCTCGAAAGGCGCCAGATGTCAGCCCACACCTTGAGCTATCAGCAAATGCCGGAATGGCTTCTGCACCCTGTGATGGAAGGCGCAATCCTGTTATCCGAAGCGAGCCAGTTGTGGGATCAGTGGCTGCTGATGGGGCAGCC
>JBDTQC010000103.1:0-9128 GCA_039932405.1 Ideonella sp. | reverse complement strand
CGAGCGCTGCGATGTTGTTCAGCGGCACGCGCACGAACCCCTCGACCAGCGGGCCAAATCCGGCCTGCACCTTGACATTGCCAGTGGCCGACAAGGTCGCGATCGAGCGGCCGTGGAAAGCTTTTTCGTAGACGACGATCTCGGGCCGGTCGATGCCTTTGTCGTGGCCGAACTTGCGCGCGATCTTGATCGCCGCTTCGTTCGCTTCGAGGCCCGTACTGCAGAAAAAGACCTTGTCCAGGCCTGACAGTTCGCACAATTTGGCGGCCAGCGTTTCCTGCAGCGGCACGTGGTAGTAGTTGGACGAATGAATCAGCTTGCCGATCTGATCCTGCAGCGCCGGGACCAGTCGGGGGTGGGCATGGCCGAGCGTGTTGACCGCAATGCCGCCAAGGCCGTCCAGATATTCACGCCCGGTGGTGTCCCACACACGGCAGCCCTTGCCGTGCGACAGGGCAATTGGCAGACGGCCGTAAGTGGACATCACGTGCGGTTCGGCCAGCGTCGCTGCCGCGCTCGATGTCGACGCCGTGGCGTCCGGAATGGTGTTGTGCACTGCGCTCATGGAATCTCCATCGGGATCGCTCGGACCGTTCCGACGACATTGGATGTTTTTCATTCTAAGAGGGGCCCGCGGTCAGCTTGCATATCGGGCATTTTTGTTGCGGCGCAGCAGATGGCGGCACAATACCTGGATGGATGGAATCGGATCAATGGCATTCATCGGATTTGCAGGCGCGATTGCCGAAGAGGCCTTGCTGGCGTCGCATGGCGATTGACCCATCGAACGAATATTTCATCCAGGGGGTGACGCTGGATGGTGAGGTCTTTCGCCCCAGTGACTGGTCTGAAAGGCTGGCGGGTGCGATGTCGTCTTTTCGACCAGGCGGCGTGCGTGCGCACCGCGGCATGGGTTATTCCCCGTACTGCGTGCCGCGGGTCATCAACGGCGTGAAGTGCGTGATCGTGAATGACAAGCTGCGCGAAATCGAGCCGATGGCATGGGATTTCGTGATGCATTTCGCCCGCGACAACAATCTGCAGGTTGTGCAGGCCTGTCTCGTCGATCCGGCGGAACCTGGTGCCGATGGTCTGCGGCGCTGACGGTGCGCCAGCGGACACGCTTCGGAGTCGGAAACGAAAAAGGCCTGCTTGGCAGGCCTTCGTTTGCGATGGGCTGGAAGCCGTTCAGGCGGCTGCGGCGGCGCCGAGTGCCTTGATCTTGGCCGACAGGCGGCTCTTGTGGCGCGCCGCCTTGTTCTTGTGGAACAGGCCCTTGTCGGCAACAGAGTCGATCACGCGTTGTGCAGAACCATACAACTCGGTGGCCTTGGCCTTGTCACCAGCCAGAACGGCTTTCTGCACGTTCTTGATGACGGTGCGAAATTTCGAACGCAGCGCGGTATTGGCCGCATTCAGCTTCACGTCCTGACGCACGCGCTTCAGGCCTGATGCAATGCGAACGGTCTTTTTCTTGGCTTTGGCAGAAGTGGCCATGTCTTTTGCGGATCCTTTTGTGGATCTTTGTAGGTTCTGGATGGAACAGAGCCTTCGAGTATAGCATGGGATAGACGGCATCTTTCATCGGGCCAGTCGCGTGCATGAACAGGCGACCTGCTGGAAAGCCGGCAAGCGGTGGCGATGATCGTGACGAGTCGGTCACTGTCCGCCGCGCGCCATGTCGGCCGCCTGATAATGCGCATCGTCATTGCACCCGGCGACACGCTTCGCGCCCTTCGTTTTCATGAATCTGCTGCGGGCTGCCTCGCTGGTATCGCTGTTCACGCTGGCTTCGCGCATCACCGGCATGGTGCGCGACCAGTTCATCGCGGCCAACTTCGGCGCATCGGCCTTGACCGACGCGTTCTACGTCGCGTTCCGGATCCCGAATCTGCTGCGCCGCTTGTTCGCCGAGGGTGCGTTTTCGCAGGCCTTCGTTCCGATTCTGGCGGAGACCCGCACCCGCGAGGGCGACGAAGCCACCCGTTCGCTGATCGACGCCGTCGCCACCTTCCTGTTCTGGACGCTGTTGATCACCTGCGTGGTCGGCGTACTGACCGCACCGCTGCTGGTGTGGCTGATCGCGTCCGGCCTCGAGCGGCAACACGAGGCAGTGGTGATGACGCGCTGGATGTTTCCGTACATCGGCTTCATGTCGATGGTGGCCTTGTCGGCCGGCATCCTGAATACCTGGAAGCGTTTTGCGGTTCCTGCAGCCACCCCGGTGCTGCTGAATCTGTCGATGATCGCAGCGGCCTGGTTCGGCGCGCCTTGGTTTGCCAGCTTGGGCATCGAGCCGATCTATGCGCTGGCCGGTGGCGTGATGTTGGGTGGTGCGCTGCAGCTCGGGGTGCAGGTGCCGGCGCTGCGTCGACAGGCCCGCCTGCCACTGATCGGGTTGTCGCCCCACGCGCTGGTCGAAGCCTGGCGCTATCCGGGCGTGCGCCGCGTTCTTCGGCAGATGGGCCCGGCCGTGCTGGGGGTTTCGGTCGCGCAGATATCCCTGTTGATCAATACCCAGATCGCGTCTCATCTGCAAACGGGTGCCGTCTCATGGCTGTTTTATGCCGACCGGTTGATGGAGTTCCCCACCGGTCTGCTGGGGGTGGCGCTGGGCGTGGTGCTGCTCCCGCAACTGAGTGCCGCGAAAGGGCGAGACGACGCCACGACCTACAGTGGTCTGCTCGACTGGGGTCTGCGCTTGAGCTTGCTGCTGGCCTTGCCTTGTGCGGTTGCGCTGCTGGTATTTCCAACCCCGCTGGTCAGCGTGCTGTTCCAGTTCGGCGCTTTCGCCGCAACCGAAGTGCAGCAAACGGTGCGTGCGCTGATGGGCTACGCGGTCGGGCTGATTGGCCTGGTCGGCGTGAAGATCCTGGCGCCCGGCTTCTATGCGCGCCAGGATATCCGCACCCCCGTGAAGATCGCGGTGGTCGTCTTGTGCCTCACCCAGGTGATGAATCTGCTGTTCGTGCCGCGTTTCGGACACGCCGGCCTGGCTTTGTCGATCGGGATTGCCGCCCTCATCAATGCCACTTGGCTGCTGGTCGGGTTGATCCGCAAAGGCGTCTACCAGCCGGCGCCCGGTTGGTCTGCCTTTCTGGCCCGCCTGGGGCTGGCGTGTGGGGTGATGGGGGCGGCACTGTTCTGGGCCAATCAGGCGCTGCCCTGGGTGGCGCTGGCAGCGATGAAGGGTCGGCAGGTCATGATGCTGGCGCTTTGCATCGGCATGGCCGCCGTGTTGTATTTCGGTTGCCTCTCCCTGTCGGGCATCCGGTGGCGCGGTTTCCTGCGTCGGGAATGACACCAGGGAATGACATCAGGGAATGACGCCAACCCTCGTTTTACACTTGCGCCATGCCGACTTTCAAGCTGTTCGAGCCACCCACGGCGCTGAGCTACTTCAGTGCGCTGGTGGCCGATGACGCGAATTTTCCGTTGACCGAAGCCGCATTGGCGATCGCCCAGATCGACGGCGTGCCGCTCGATGCGCAGGCCGTACTGGCCGAGATCGACGGTCTGGCGGCCCGGCTGCTGCGCCGTTTTCCTGCCGATGCACCGTCGCTGCACAAGTTGCGCCTGCTGAACCGTTTCTTTTTCCACGAGCTGGGGTTCGGCGGCAATCTGAACAATTATTACGATCCCGCCAACAGCTACCTGCCTCAGGTGTTGGCGAGCCGGCGCGGTATTCCGATCAGCCTTGCCGTCCTCTATATCGAGCTGGCAACCCAGGTTGGTCTGCCCGCGCGTGGTGTCTCTTTCCCAGGTCACTTTCTGGTCAAGCTGCGTGTGCAAGGGGGTTTCCAGGCGGGCGAGGTCGTCATCGATCCCTTGAACGGCCACTCGCTATCGCGCGAACAGCTCGATGAGATGCTGCTGCCGTACAAGAAGAGCCATGGCCTGATCGACGATTTCGACATGCCGCTCGGCTTGTTTCTGCAGGAAGCGCCGCCACGCGACGTGATTGCCAGGATGTTGCGCAACCTCAAGGAAATCCACCGCAGCGAGCAAGATTGGCCGCGCCTGCTGGCCGTCATGCATCGCCTGGTGATCCTGTTGCCCGACCTGGCCGAAGAGCGTCGGGACCGTGGCCTGACATCGGCCGAGCTCGGCCAGTTCGAGGCCGCCGCGCTGGATCTTGCCGACTACCTGGCACGGCGTCCCGAAGCGCAAGACCGCCAGTCGATTGATGAGCGGCTGGGCCAGTTGCGTGCAGCCGGCGGGCAACCGCGCTTGCATTGACCATGCTCCGGCGATCGCACGCCAAAATGCGCATCCCGCGCCGACTGCCTTGAGCATGCGCCAACTCAACCTGCCGATCAGCCGTACAGCCCCGCGCAGCTTCGATAGCTTCGTGGCTGGCCCGAACGCGCTGGCATTGGCCCAGTTGCGCGCGGCTGCCGCGTGGCGGCCCGGTGCTGTGGCGACGCCGATCTACCTGTGGGGGCCGGCGGGCAGTGGCAAGAGCCATCTGCTGAGCGCACTCGGCGCGGCAATGCGTGCTGTGGGCGTCGAGACGGCATGCTTCGAGCCCCACAGCCCGCTGCCCTGGATGCTCGATGATCGACGCGGCTTGACCGTCTTCGACGACTGCGGCGATTTCGATGCGGCGCACCAGCAGGCCGCATTTGCGCAATTTGTTGATGCCAGCTCGCGCGGCGCACTGGTGGCCGCTGCCGGGCGGGTGCCGCCGGTCGATCTGCCGCTGCGCGACGATCTGCGCAGCCGCTTCGGCTGGGGCCATGTACTGGCGTTGCAGCCATTGGCCGAAGCTCAGGTGCGCAGCGTGCTGCGCGCCGAAGCGCGGCGTCGAGGCCTGGTTCTTTCGGAAGAGGTGACGGCCTACGTGCTCACCCACTTTGCGCGGGATCTGAAAAGCCTGGTGGCGCTGCTCGACCGGGCCGATGATTTCGCCCTCAGCCAGCAGCGCGCGCTGACGGTGCCGCTGATCCGGCAAATGCAGCTGGATGGACAGCAGCTGGGGATCGAGCGGTGACTGCGCTGTGTCTGTTCGACCTCGACCACACCTTGCTGCCGCTCGACTCGGATCATGCCTGGGGCGAATTTCTGGTCGAGCTGGGCTGGGTCGACGAGCCGAGTTTCCGCCGCGCCAACGATGCCTTCTATGCCCAGTATCAGGCGGGAAACCTCGATATTCACGCCTACATTGCCTTTTCAACCGCAGCACTGCGCGAGCACAGCGCAGCCGAATGTGCCGCCGCGCATGCCGATTTCATGACGCGGGTGATCCTGCCGGCGATCCAGCCGCAGGCACGCGAGCTGGTGCGCAGTCACCAGTTGAAGGGCGATCGGGTTGCACTGGTGACGGCAACCAACGATTTCGTCACGGCGCCGATCGCGCGGGCGTTTGGCATCGAAACCCTGCTGGCGGTCGAACTCGCATGTGGCGACGATGGCCGTCCGAATGGCTTGATCCGCGGCATTCCAAGCTTTCGCGAAGGCAAGCTGCGGCGGGTCGGCCAGTGGTTGCAAAGCCTGGGCGCTGACTGGAGCGACTTCGAACGGATCAGCGTCTACAGCGATTCGATGAATGATCTTTCGCTGCTCGAGCGCGCCACCCACGCGGTCGCCACCAATCCTTCTGCCGATCTTGCCGCGCTGGCGCGGGCGCGCGGCTGGCGCATACTTCAACTGTTCCCATGATCAAGAAATTCATCGACAAGCTCCTCGGCAAGCCGCCCGCAGCAAAAAAGGGCGCTCCGCTCGGCAAGCGGGTCGAGATCGGCGAAGCCACGCACCGGATCGATCTCTCACTGGTCGATGATCGCGCCATCAAGGTGGTGCAGACCCTCTCCGATGGCGGCTACGAGGCCTACATCGTGGGTGGCGCTGTGCGCGATCTGCTGCTCGGCCTGCGGCCGAAAGACTTCGACGTGGCCACCAATGCCACACCGGAGCAGGTAAAGGCGCTGTTCCGTCGCGCCTTCATCATCGGCCGCCGCTTTCGCATCGTGCATGTGGTGTACGGCCGCGGCCGCGATCACGAGGTGATCGAAGTCTCGACCTTCCGCGCCGTCATGGAGGCCGATGCGGCCGAGCAGGTCGATGGCAACGAGAAGAATTTCAAGCGCGGCGCGGAAGCCACCACCACACGCGTGGGGACCGCAGATCGAGGACGCGGCGCGGCGCGACTTCACCGTCAATGCCTTGTATTACGACCCGCAGCGCCAGCTCGTGGTCGACTACCACGGCGGTCTGGCTGACGCACGCAAGAAGCTGCTGCGGATGATCGGCGACCCGCCAACCCGCTACCGCGAAGATCCGGTGCGCATCATTCGCGTCGTCCGCTTTGCCGCCAAGCTCGGCTTCGAGATCGAGGCGAAAACCCGCAAGCCCGTCCGGGAGATGGCCAGCCTGCTCGGCAGCGTGCCACCTTCTCGTCTTTTCGACGAGATGTTCAAGCTGCTGCAAACCGGCCATTCGCTCGCCAGCTTGGCCGAGCTTCGAAAGCAGGGTCTCGACAAAGGCATCTTTCCGTTGCTCGATGTGGTGTTGTCGGATGCCCCGGCACTGGCCGAGCAACGGCGTTTTGTGGAACTCGCGCTGGCCGATACTGACCGTCGGGTCGGCGAGGGCAAACCGGTTGCGCCGAGTTTTCTGCTGGCTTGTCTGCTTTGGCACGAGGTGCTCGCCAACTGGCAGCGCTTGAAGCTGAGCGGCGAGGCGTCGCATCCGGCGCTTCAACAAGCCATCGATGCGGTGTTCGATTCGCGGGTCGGTGAGATTTCCGGCCGCGGCAAGCTGGGTGCGGACATGCGCGAGATCTGGATGATGCAGCCGCGCTTCGAGCGCCGTGTCGGCAATGGCCCGTTCTCGTTGATCGAGCAGCCGCGCTTTCGAGCCGGCTTCGATTTTCTGCGCCTGCGTGCGGATGTCGGCGAGTGCGAACCACGCCTGGCCGAGTGGTGGGAAGATTTCTCGCTCGAGGACGAAGACGCACGCCGCGCCATGGTTGAAGAGCTGCGTGGCAAGCAGCAGAAGCAGCGCCCGCGCACGCCAGGCCAGACCACTACTGCGATGGCAGATGCCGACGCCGAGAACGATGGCGAGGTGGACGATGCGGCCGGGGATGCTGGAGATTCCGAAGACGCTGCAGTGAGCCCTGAACGCAAGCGCCGGCGGCGGCGTCGCAAACCCGCCGCCGAGCGTGATGCGGCGCGCGCCGCATCAACGCCGGCGGCCGATTCGTCGTCGCACTGATTGATAGGCAGCGTCCGACGATGGTCGTGGTCTACATCGGAATCGGCGCCAACCTGGGCGATCCACGCGCTGCGGTCATGGCCGCGATCGACGAATGCCGGGCCATCGAGCGAACCCAGTTGTCGGGGGTTTCATCGCTCTATCGCAGTGCGCCGATCGATTCATCTGGCCCCGACTATGTCAATGCCGTGGTGGAAGCCGAAACTGCCTTGACTCCCCTGGAGCTGTTGGCTTCGTTGCAGCAGATCGAAGCGCGGCACGGGCGTCTGCGCCCGTATCCGAATGCGCCGCGCAGCCTGGATCTGGATGTGCTGATGTACGACCAGCAGATCATCGATCTGCCGGATCTGACCGTGCCGCATCCGCGCATGCATGAACGCTCGTTCGTGCTGATGCCGCTGCTTGAACTGGCGCCACGCGTGGAAATTCCTGGCCGCGGGATTGCGGAGCACTGGCTGGCATCGGTTGCCGATCAGGCGATCGAACGCCTTCCGGCCTGAATCGAGCGCTGGATGGCCGGGATCAGCGGCTGATCTCGTGGGCGGCTTCGATTTCGTGCTCGAAATAGCGCTGCCCGCTGAAGGCGATGGTTGCCATCAGCACGCTGGCGCCGATCAGCAGAGCCAGAATGACGCCGATGATCGCCAGCCAGCCACTGCGAGCGGGCGTGGCCTCGGTTGGGTTGCGAGCCTGCCACCAGCGCTCGTCGCTGGTCAGGCCGTAGACGATGGCGCTCAACATCGCTGCCGCCACGGCAATGCCGAGCAGCGGAATCAGCAACCACGCCAGTTGATCGTCCTGGCCCAGGTCGCGCATGCGCTGCACGCCGTACAGGCCGATCAGTGTGGGCACCGGGTACAGCCAGCCCCAGAGGTCACGCAAACCCGCCAGGTAGAAGCGATGCAAGCCCAGGCTGCCTCCGATCAACGCGATCCAGGTGGCCAGGGTCTTCGATTTGTGTGCGGGCATGAGGCAGTCAGTGGCCGCTCGACCAACAGGTTTTCGCGGCGAAAGTCGATCAGTTTATAATGCTGGGTTTTCGACGGCGGCTTCGGGCTGGCTTGGCAGGATTTGCTGCAGAGCCGGCCGGGAGCGTATCTACGACGACGAAATGGTGGCCAAATGGTCCGTGATTGCCGAGGCAGCGCCCAGTGCGGTGCCCGGGTATCCGGGACATGGGACGGCCGGTTCCAGCTCTGCTCGCCCTGAGTGTCTCCTGGTGCGGTGGACAATTTCATCTCTTGCAAGGAAACATCATGGTCGTGATCCGACTCTCACGTGGCGGCGCCAAGCGGCGTCCCTTCTACAACATCGTCGTCGCTGATTCGCGGGTCCGTCGCGATGGCCGCTTCATCGAGCGCGTTGGTTTCTACAACCCGGTCGCATCCGGGGCCGAGCAACCGCTGCGTGTCGCATTCGACCGGGTCGAATACTGGGCCAGCAAGGGCGCGCAATTGTCGCCCACCGTTGCTCGTCTGGTCGGCCAGGCCAAGGCTGCCGTCTGATCGCTGGCACCGTTGAATGGCCAGCAAGGGCCAGCCGCTGCGATGATCCCGTCTTCCGGCGGTGACGAAGCGCGTGACATCCCGCCCGATGCGATCGAGGTCGGCCGCATCGGCGAGGCCTGGGGTGTCAAAGGCTGGTTTCGTGTGCAGGCGTTTGCCAACGATCCACAGGCGCTTTTCTCGAGCAAGCGCTGGTATCTGAAAGCGCCCGTCGCTGGCGCCGTCAAGCGGCCCGGTGGCGCGGCGGCAATGGCTGCGCTGCCGGCGTTGCTGAAGATCATCGAGGCGAAATCGCACGGCGACGGCATCGTTGCGCATGCACACGGCTTCGATGATCGACCGGCTGCCGAGGGCCTTAGAGGCGCTCTGATCTGCATCGCCCGTTCGAGTTTTCCAACCGCCGAT
>JBDTQC010000102.1:0-9143 GCA_039932405.1 Ideonella sp. | reverse complement strand
TGTTCGACTGGGAAGGCGATCAGGCGCCCGACATCGCGGCCGCCGACACCGTGATCTACGAGTTGCATGTGAAGGCGTTTTCGAAGCGCAACCCGGCCATTCCAGCCGAACTTCGCGGCAGCTACGCCGCCCTCGGTCACCCGGCTTCGATCGCGCATTTCAAGCGTCTGGGGGTCACGACGCTGGAGTTGCTGCCGGTTCACTATCACATCGACGAGCAGCGTCTGGTTGGCATGGGTCTGAGCAACCACTGGGGCTACAACACGCTCGGTTTTTTCTGCCCCGATCCGAAATTTGCAGCCGGGATCGACGGGCAGACAGCGCGCGACGAATTTCGCTCGATGGTGAAGACCTTGCACCGCGAAGGTTTCGAAATCATTCTCGACGTGGTCTACAACCACACGGCAGAGGGCGACCTTATGGGGCCTTCGCTGAGTTTTCGAGGCCTCGACAACGCCAGCTACTACCGGCACGACGTCGATTCCGACCATCGCTCCCATCTGGACAACTTCTCCGGTTGCGGCAATACGCTCGACATACGCCAGCCCGCGGTTCTGCAATTGGTCATGGACTCACTGCGGTTCTGGGCCGACGAGATGCATGTCGACGGCTTTCGCTTCGATCTGGCGCCGGTACTGGGTCGCGGTGACCTTGGCTTCTACAACCGCGCGGCTTTTTTTGCCGCGTTGGCGCAGGACCCGCTGCTGTCGCATGTCAAACTGATCGCCGAACCCTGGGACAGCGGACCGGACGGCTACCAGGTTGGCAACTTCCCGCGCGGTTGGCTCGAATGGAATGACCATTTTCGCGACACGATGCGGGGCTTCTGGCTTCACATGGGGCAGCCCGGTGCGCCGACCCGCGCCGATTTTGCACTGCGCTTGTGCGGCTCGTCCGATCTTTTCGAGAACCGCTCGCGGCGGCCCGCCGAATCAGTCAACTATGTCGTGTCGCACGATGGCTTCAGTCTGCTCGACCTGGTGAGCTATCGCGACCGGCACAACCACGCAAACGGCGAGAACAACCAGGACGGGCATCAGCACAACCTCAGTTTCAATTGCGGAATCGAAGGTCCGACCGATGACGAGGCCGTGAATGCCCTGCGTTCGCGCTTGAGACGCGTGCTGCTCGCCACTGCCTTGTTCTCTCAAGGCACGCCGATGCTGGCGGCCGGCGATGAACTCGGCCACGGTCAGGGCGGCAACAACAATCCGTATTGCCAGGACAACGAAATCACCTGGATCGACTGGTCAGGCGCAGACCACGACCTGATCGAGTTCACCGCGCGGGTGTTGTCGCTGCGCAGGCGTCTGCAGCCGTTCGCCAACGACTGGTACAGCACCATCCGGGACAGCGCTGGCGCACCCGGACTGGCCTGGCTGCGCAGTGACGGGCAACCGCTCGAGGCAGACGCGTGGCACAACCCGGACAGTCGGGTGCTCGGCTGCCTGATCGGGCACACTGGACGGGCCGGAACACGCCTGTTGCTGCTGGTCAATGGCGATACCGGGGATCGGAACTTCGATCTGCCCGCTGGTCGCTGGAAGGTCGAATTCGACAGCATCGACCGGATCGGCGCTGCCCAAGGGCAAGCGGCCGAAGCGCAATTGCTGCTGCCGGCGCACAGCTTGCTGCTGCTGGCGCCCGACAACGGCGATTGAACCCACTACACCTGCCGAATGTCCGAAAAATCGCTCAAGTCCTGACCGTCCCGGCCGAAATCCGAAGATGGACATCGGTGACCCCAGCGAAATTCCCACTACACGCAAGAAGCTGCCGTCGATGCAGGAGTTGGGCGCTTTCGAGCCGGAAACGTCCCGGAGCATCGCAGCGGAGGCTGCGGCTGCGGTTGCTGGGCCAGCCGAGGTATTTGCTGGCTCAACTGCAGTTTCTGCTGCGAGATTGATGCCGAAGCAGGCCGCAGAGACGCCCATTCCCAATCCGGTCAGGCCAACCCCCGAGCAATTGCGCGCCGCCCTCGAGAGAGCCGATCCGGCAACTCGAAAAAAGCTGTTGCGACTGTTCGCAGGTGGCCGTGCGGTCGATCAGTCGGACGGCCAGCCGAGTGTCGCCACCGGCCAGGCACGACGCCTGACCATGAATCTGCACCGGGCGCAGCCGCAGACAGCTTCCAAAAGAACGGATGCCGAACGCGCAAACGCCAGCCCGTCGCAGCGACCTCCCAATGCGGCATCGATCAGTGCCGGTGAGACGCTGCTGAAGATCGACGCCAATACCGACCTGCTCGACGCAGCTGCTGCGCCGCTCAGTGCCGAGCAACGCAAGGCGGCACTGCAGTCGCAACTGGCAGCCACGCAGTCACAACAATCGCAATCCAGCGAGACCGCGCCGGCAGCCCACAAGGTACTGTTTCCTGCCTACAACCCGCTGGAGCATGGCGATGATGTGCGCCGGCCGACGCGTCGCAGCGAAGCGCCGGTCGAAGGGCATTTTCCGGCGCCGCGGCAGCCGACCCAGGCCCGCTATCAGCACGCTGACGGCCGGCCGATGGACGAGGAAGAAACCCGCGTCGAGGCCGTCTTGCAGGAGCAGCGCTGCGAGCAGACGCTGGCGGTACTGGCGCGCGACGGTGTCAACGGCCTGCTGTTGAGCCCGCGCGACCTCGACGCCGCGGTTGAAAACGGCACCCTCGACGAACCGACAGCCACCTTGTTGTGGAAAACCTGGTCGGCTTTGCGGCCGGTGATCCATGTCATCGACGACGAGCCGGCTGCGAGCACGCACGATTCTTCCGGCTCGAGTCCAGACAGCACCGAAGAGGAACCGAAGCGCATCGAGTTGGCGCCGCCCGACCCGGCGATCAAACCGGATGCGACGCAGGATAGAGAACCGTCCGCGATCGCCGACGACACCCTGCCGCGGTCCGCAGAACCGGTTCCGGCGCCGACGGAAAAGCCGATCCAGACAAACGAGGCAGGGTCGATCGCTGAACCGGCAAGACCGCCCGCATCGATGGCACTCGATGAGCCAGTCGAGGAGCAACCGCAACCCAAGTCAATGGGCAGAGCGGATGGTGCAGCGACGCACCGGGACGACCGCCCCGAATCGCTTCGGAAAAGCCACTCCCGCATCTGGCTGCGCAACGCGCTGCGCGGCTTGGCGGCGCTTTGCGTGCTGTATACCGGGACTCAGCTCAGCGCCTGGGCGTGGTTGCGGTGGGGACAGTGGCTAGTCGGCTGACGAAGGACGCACTGCCACTCAACAGCTCAAACCCAGCGCTCGTTCATGACGATGCCTCGTGCCGCGCCGCCGGTCGACCCGCCAGGCGTCAGTGCACGACGCGCTCGAAGACGAAACGCCCGTCGACCACATCGACCGGGATCACGTCCTTCGGGCCGAAGCGACCTTCGAGAATCAGCTTGGCAACCGGGTTCTCGATCTGCTGCTGGATGGCCCGCTTCAGCGGTCGTGCGCCGAACACCGGATCGAAGCCGGCCTTCGCCACCTGTGCCAGCGCCTGCGCACTGACGTCAAGCTTCATCTCCATCTTCGCGAGCCTGGTCTCGAGGATCTTCAGCTGCAAGCCGGCAATCGTCTCGATGTTCTTGGCGTCGAGTGCATGGAACACCACCGTCTCGTCGATGCGGTTCAGAAACTCGGGCCGGAAGTGCTGCTTGACCTCGCCCCATACGGCTTCGCGGATCAGGTCGCTGTCCTGGCCGGCCATCTGCATGATCAGGTGCGAACCCAGGTTGCTGGTCATCACGATCACGCAGTTCTTGAAATCGACGGTGCGACCCTGGCCGTCGGTCAGGCGACCATCGTCGAGCACCTGCAGCAGCACGTTGAAGACGTCCGGATGCGCCTTTTCGACCTCGTCGAGCAGCAACACGCTGTAGGGCTTGCGCCGCACCGCCTCGGTCAGATAACCACCTTCGTCGTAGCCGACATAACCCGGCGGCGCGCCGATCAAGCGGCTGACCGAATGCTTCTCCATGTATTCGCTCATGTCGATGCGGATCAGATGATCTTCGCTGTCGAACAGAAAGCTTGCCAGGGCCTTGCACAGCTCGGTCTTGCCGACACCGGTGGGACCAAGAAAGAGGAACGAGCCGGTTGGCCGGTTCGGGTCGCTCAGGCCCGAGCGTGAGCGGCGGATCGCATTGGCGACCGCGGTGATGGCTTCGTCCTGGCCGACCACGCGCTGATGCAGGTGGTCCTCCATCTTCAGCAGCTTTTCGCGTTCGCCCTGCATCAGCTTGGACACCGGGATGCCGGTGGCGCGCGCCACCACTTCGGCGATCTCTTCGGCGCCGACCATGGTGCGCAAGAGCTGCGGGCGGCCCGCGCCGGCTTTCTCGGTCTCGGACGCCTGCGCCTCCTTCAGCTTCTTCTCGAGCTCGGGCAATTTGCCGTACTGAAGTTCAGCAACCTTGTTGAAGTCGCCCTTGCGCTTCCACTCCTCGATCTGGAAACGCATGCGGTCGATGGCTTCCTTGAGGTGGGCCGAGCCCTGCGCCGCAGCCTTCTCGGCTTTCCACACCTCGTCCAGATCGGCCGCCTCGCGCTGCAACTTGACGATCTCTTCCTCGATCAGCGCAAAGCGCTTCTGCGAGCCTTCGTCCTTCTCGCGACGCACCGCTTCACGCTCGATCTGCAGCTGGATCAGCCGCCGGTCGAGCTTGTCCATCACCTCGGGCTTGGAATCGATCTCGATCTTGACCTTGGCCGCGGCCTCGTCGATCAGATCGATCGCCTTGTCGGGCAAGAAGCGATCGGTGATGTAGCGGTGGCTCAGCTCTGCGGCCGCGACGATCGCCGGATCGGTGATCTCCACACCGTGGTGAACCTCGTATTTTTCCTGCAGGCCGCGCAGGATCGCGATGGTTGCTTCGACTGTGGGCTCGCCCACCAGAATGCGCTGAAAACGACGCTCCAGCGCGGCGTCCTTCTCGATGTACTTGCGGTATTCGTCGAGCGTGGTCGCGCCGATGCAATGCAGTTCGCCGCGTGCCAGCGCGGGCTTGAGCATGTTGCCGGCGTCGATCGCGCCTTCGGCCTTGCCGGCGCCCACCATCGTATGCAGCTCGTCGATGAAGACAATGGTCTGGCCCTCGTCCTGCGCGACTTCTTTCAGCACACTTTTCAGGCGCTCCTCGAACTCGCCGCGGAATTTGGCGCCGGCCAGCAGCAAGGCCATGTCGAGCACCAGCACGCGCTTGTTCTTCAGCGAATCCGGCACTTCGCCAGCGACGATGCGCTGCGCCAGGCCTTCGACGATCGCGGTCTTGCCCACGCCCGGCTCACCGATCAGCACCGGATTGTTCTTGGTGCGTCGCTGCAAGACCTGGATCGCGCGGCGGATCTCGTCGTCACGGCCGATCACCGGGTCGAGCTTGCCCTTGCGGGCTCGCTCGGTCAGGTCGAGCGTATATTTCTTGAGCGCCTCGCGCTGGCCTTCGGCGTCTGCCGAATCGACCTTCTGGCCGCCGCGCACCGCATCGATTGCCGTCTCCAGCGCCTTGCGGGTCAGGCCATGTTCCTTGACCAATTGCCCAGTCGCGGTCTTGCTGTCAGCCAGCGCGAGCAGAAACATTTCGCTGGCGATGAACTGGTCATCGCGCTTGCCGGATTCTTTTTCCGAAGCCTGCAGCAAGGCGCCGAGCTCGCGACCGGCCTGCACCTGCTCGCCGCCCTGGACCTGCGGCAGCTTGCCGATCTCGGTCTCCAGTGCAGCCTGCAGCTGGCCGGTGTTGACCCCGGCGCGTGCCAGCAGCGCTTTCGGCCCTTCAGCCTGCGCCAGCATCGCACTGAGCACGTGGGTCGGCTCGATGTAGGGGTTGTCGCGCGCAATTGCCAAGCTCTGGGCATCGCTCAGCGCTTCCTGGAATTTGGTGGTCAGTTTGTCGAGTCGCATCGAAAGATTCCTCCGTTGCGTTGAATGTCAGGCTATGGCCGCCGAAATCAAGGATGTAATCGTTCGCGAATGGCTTGGGATTGATCCTCGTCAAAGGATCTCGACACCCGCCGCGACCACCGGGATCAATCCCAGAGAATGCGCCCGAAATGGAATCCGACAGCGGCGCTGGCGAGCGAACCCGACACGTGCGCCAGCGTGTGCCAAGCGGCGAGGCCGAAGTGGCCGCGCAGCAGCAAGGCCAGCGACTCGGCAGAAAAGGTCGAGAAGGTGGTCAGTCCACCGAGCAGGCCGGTGACGAGCAATAGCCGCAGCGTTTCGTCGGGATATTTGACGAACCAGGTCATGGCCATCCCGATCAGCAGGCCGCCGCAGCAGTTGACCAGCAGCGTGCCAACCGGAAATCCGTGCCACGAGTCGTTGAGCAGCAGGCTCAGCCGCCAGCGCAGCACCGCGCCCACTGCGGCGCCCACGGCAACTGCCAGCACATGTGCGGCAGTCAGGGACGAAGCCGACAAGGCGGCCATCAACCGCCTTCCGTCAGCTGCCCGCTGTTGCCGCTGGACAAGCCCCAGCGCGCCAGCGCCTGATCGTCACTGACACGGGCATCGACCCAGCGCGCACCGATCGGCGTGTTTTCCTTCTTCCAGAACGGCGCTTGAGTCTTCAGATAGTCCATCAGAAATTCGCAAGCCTGGAACGCCTCGCCGCGGTGCGCTGAGCTGACCGCCACCAGCACCACCTGATCGAGCGGCTCCAGCAGGCCGACGCGGTGGATCACCGTCGCACCGCGAATATCGAAACGCTCGCCAGCGGCAGCCAGCATCGACTCGATCGCCTTCTCGGTCATGCCGGGATAGTGTTCAAGTTCCATGGCGCTGACAGCCTGACCATCGTTGCGATCGCGCACGGTGCCGATGAAGCTCGCCACAGCGCCGATGCCCGGATCGCCCGCTCGCAAGGTCGCAACTTCGGCGCCGAGATCGAAATCGCCGGTCTGGATCCGCACCAGCGTGCGCAATGGTGTTCGGGCCGGACGATCGGCGGGCGCTGTCATGGCTCGCTCAGCCGCCTGTCACCGGTGGAAAAAAGGCCACTTCGTCGCCTTCTGCAAGCTGCGCTGACTCGGCACACATGGTCTGGTTCAATGCACATCGCAAGGCCTTGCCACGTGCCAGTGCCGCAGCATGCCGCGGGCTGCTCGATAGCAACTGCTCCCGCAGGTCGGCAATCGTGCCGCCAGCGCCGAAATCGACCGATTCCGAGGCGCCGAGCGATTCTCGAATCGATGCGAAATAGCGAATCTGGATCATGCTGATGCCTGCCTCACGCCATCCATTCGGCAAACGAGATGAAGCGAACCGTCTCGCCGCGGCGGATCACCTGTCCGGGCGGGTTGTCGATCACGCCATCACCCCAGACGGCCGATGTCAACACGCCCGAACTCTGATTTGCAAAGAGATCCAGACCGCCATCCGCGTTGCGCCGCACGCGCATGAATTCGCGCCGCTTGTCGGCCTTCGGCCAGTCGAAATCGGCCCGCATGTCGCAGGCTGGCGTTTGCCAATCCTTGACGCCCTGCATCGTCAGCAGCAGCGGACGAACGGCCAGCAGAAAAGTGATGAAACTGGATACCGGATTGCCCGGCAGGCCGATGAACCAGGTCGAGCGCTCGGCACCGGCACCATCGATCTCGCCAAAAGCCAGCGGTTTGCCCGGTTTGATCGCAATCTGCCAGAGATCGAGCCGGCCTTCAGCCTCGACCGCCGGTTTCAGGTGATCCTCCTCGCCGACCGATACGCCGCCACTGGTGACAATCAGATCGTGGCCCGAGGCCGCGCGGCGCAGCGCGTCGCGGGTGGCGTCGAGGCGATCCGGGACGATGCCGAAATCGGTGCACTCGCAACCGAATTGCTCGATCAGCGCGCGCAAGGTGTAGCGGTTCGAGTTGTAGATCGAGCCGGGACGCAATGGCTCGCCGGGCATGACCAGTTCATCACCAGTCGAGAACAACGCCACCTTCGGACGCCGTACGACAACCAGTTCGGCGGCCCCGACCGAAGCCGCCAAGCCAAGCGCCTGCGGCGTCAATCGCCGACCGGCCAACAAGACCTCGGCGCCCTGGCGGACATCCTCGCCACGTCGGCGAATCCATTGACCACTGTCGGGAACCGATTCAACGGCAACCGAGCCGTCATCGAGCACCTTGCACTGCTCCTGCATCACCACGGCGTCTGCGCCATCCGGAATTTGCGCGCCGGTGAAGATGCGCGCCGCAGTGCCCGCCTGCAGCGGCTGCGCAGCTTGTCCAGCCGCAATGCGCTGGCTGACCTGCAAGACGGCACCGGCTGTGGGTACGTCGACGCAGCGCATCGCATAGCCATCCATCGAGGTGTTGTCAGCCGGCGGGACATCGAGCAGCGACACGATCGGTTCCGCAAGCACGCGCCCCAGGGCCTCGAACGTATCCAGACGTTCGTATTCGGCCAATGGCCGGATGCGCTCAAGCAGGCGTTGCAGCGCGTTGTCGAGCGACAACATCGCTGCTCTCGCCGGCAATGCTGCCGAAATCGGATTCAGGCTTGTATTCATAACGCGCAGGGTTCTCGAGCAGGAAGCTTGCGATCGAATCGACATCGTTCAGGTCGAACACCGGTAATCGAGTCGGCACGGGCAATTGGGCCGCACTGTCGGTTGCAATGGCGACGACGAAAGGATCGCCGGGGTAGTTCACCTTCTTGCCAACAGCCGCCCGCCAGACCTCGATCTTCAGCAACTTGGCATGTTTGAAGCCCTCCACCAGCACCCAGTCGCAATCACGGAGTTCGGCAATCAATTGATGGACGTTCAACTCGGTCGGCGTTTCGAACTCGCGGATCTTCGCGAGACGCCGGTTCGACGCGATTACCACCTCGAATGCACCGGCCTGGCGATGCCGGTATGAATCCTTGCCGGGATGGTCGATGTCGAAATCGTGGTGCGCATGCTTGACCACCGAAACCCGCTGACCCGCCAGGCGCAGACGCACCAGGAGACGTTCGACAAGTGTGGTCTTGCCCGAGCCTGACCAGGCGCTGAAGCCGATGACCTTCATGGTGTGGGGTTGGTTGATCCTTCATTGTCGGCCAGATAGGCTTTCACCAAATCGGCGTCGAGCGGCATGACCTTGTACCGCTTGGGGAGTTGCTCGATCCCGTCGGTAGCGGCCGGACGATCGGGCTCGCGTCCGATCGCCTCGACGATGGTCTCGGAGAACTTCGCCGGC
>JBDTQC010000101.1:0-9206 GCA_039932405.1 Ideonella sp. | reverse complement strand
CCGCGTTGGTTCGGGCCTACGACTGGTCCGCCACCGCGCTTGGCCCGCCGCATCGGTGGTCTTCTACTTTGAAGGCCATGGTTCGAATGGCTTTGACCACTCGCCATCCCATCTTCATTTTCTGGGGGCGCGAGCACATCTGCATTTACAACGACGCCTACAGTGCGTCGCTCGGCCCCGAAAAACATCCTTCGATCCTTGGCGCGCGGGCCCGCGACGCCTGGCCGGAGATCTGGGACATCATCGGGCCGCAGATCGAGATGGTGATGCGCGGCGAGGGCGCCACCTGGCACGAGAATCAGCTGGTGCCCATCCTGCGTCAAGGCACGATCCAGGACGTTTACTGGACCTATTCATTCGGGCCGATCGACGACGAAAACGCACCCAACGACGTGGGCGGCGTGCTGGTTGTCTGCACCGAGACCACTGCCCAAGTCAATGCAGAGCGGCGGCTCTCCATTGAAAGAGAGCGATTCGCGCAGCTTTTCGAGCAGTCGCCTACTTTCATGGCCTTCTTGCATGGGGCCGAACACCGGATCGAGCTTGCCAATCCCGCGTATTTGCGACTTGTCGGCCGCAGGCCGGTCATCGGCCGCACCATTGCCGAGGCCGTTCCGGAGGCAGCCGAACAAGGCTACTTGCAGCTGCTTGATCAGGTCTTCCGAAGCGGCGAGGCCCTCACTGCCTCGGGTGCAAGGCACCTTGTCGTAACGCCGGATGGCAACACACCAGCCGAGCGTTTCCTGGACTTCGTCTATCAGCCCATCAAGGATGGTGCTGGCACGGTGACCGGCATCTTCGTCGAAGGCGTGGATGTCACCGATCGCACGCTGGCCAACCAGGCCTTGAGCAAAGCTCAGGCCGAGTTGCTGAGGAGCACGGAGCAGTTGCGCCTGGCGACCGAGGCCGCCGAGGTTGGTCTGTGGGACCTGGATCTGCTGACCGATACGCTGTTCTGGCCGCCCCGCGTCAAGGCCATGTTCGGCATTTCACCGGACGTGCCTGTCCACATCGACGATTTCTATGCCGGTCTGCATCCGGACGACCAGACGCACACGACCGCTGCATTCGCCGCTGCCATGGATTGCGCTCAGCGCAGCTTCTACGACGTCGAGTACCGCACCGTTGGCAAGGAGGACGGCCTGATCCGCTGGGTCGCAGCCAAGGGCCGCGCTCTTTTTGATGCGGAGGGACGATGCATTCGCGTTTTAGGCTCGGCCATCGACATCACCGCCCGCAAAGCTGCCGAAACGTCCTTGCGGGAAAGCGAAGCGCACCTGCGCCTCGCCCTGCAATCGCTCAAGGACGCAGACCGGAACAAGGATGCATTTCTCGCCACCCTGGGACACGAGTTGCGCAACCCGCTCGGGACGTTGCGCAATTCTCTGTCCGTGCTCGAACGTGCCCGTGGCAACGTCGAGCTGGGTGAAAAGGCCAGTCAGATCATGGCGCGCCAAGTCGAACAACTGGTGCGCCTCACCGACGATCTGCTGGATGTGAGCCGCATCGGGTTGGGCAAGATCAACCTGCAGCGTGAAATGCTGGTGCTCGATTCGATTCTTGCCCAGGCGGTGGAGTCTTGTTCACCGATGATCGAGCGCGCCGGACAACAGTTGGAGCCGGCCTTTGCTGGAACGTCCGCAACGGTTCATGGCGATTCAGTGCGACTGGTGCAACTGTTCGGCAATTTGATCAGCAATGCGTCGAAATTCACGCCTGGCGGGGGACTGATTGTTGTCAACGTTCGACTGGATAGCCACTCGGTGATCGTATCCGTCAAGGACTCGGGCATCGGACTTGCCGCCGACAACCTCGATTGCATCTTCGAGACGTTCGCGCAAGTCGCGAATCCGATCGGGCGCTCTAACACTGGCCTGGGCATCGGCCTGGCGTTGTCGAAACAGCTGGTGGAACTGCACGGCGGCAGCATCGAGGCGCGCAGTGCGGGCCTGGGACTTGGCAGCGAATTTCTGGTCAGGCTGCCGCTCGCTTAGCTGCCTGACGACACTCCGCCTGGCAAGGCACGCCATCGGCGCTCAGTTGCCGCGGCCGAACCAGAGCACCGACAAAGACGCCGCCACCGCCACCAGCGCCGCGGCAAGCAACGCCAGCAAGGCCGTCAACTCGGTCTCGCGCGTCTGGGTCTGCAGGCGCGAACCGAGGTGCTGGTAGACGTTGCGCAGCATCTCCGCCGTGCCGGCATGGTGGTACTCGCCGCCGGTCAGGCGGGCCACCTCGCGCAGCGTCGGTTCGTCGAGTTTCATGTAGATGGCCATGCCCTCGTCCGTGTCGACATGGCCATCAGGCGTGCCCAGCCCCACCACGTAGATTCGCACGCCGCGGTCGGCGGCCATGCGGGCAGCTTGCAGGGTGTCGACGCCCATGGTGCGGCGGCCGTCGCTCAGCAAGATGATGGCGGCAGCGTTGTAGGAGCCGGGCGCTACGGGGGTGAGCTCCCTGGGCGCCGGCTTGCCGATCTGATCGAACCGGCTGCCGGCGCTGCGGGCCTGGGAACGTGAGCCGAAGGTCATGTCTTCCAGGTTGATGCCGTGCTCCGGGAACAGCTCCGACAGGCACATCACGATGGCATTGCCGACGGCGGTGCCGATCTGCATCTGGAAAGCGTCGATGGCGCTGACCAGTGCTGCGCGATCCAGCGTCGCCTGCTGGGCAACCTGCGTGCTGCCGGCGAACGTGACCAGACCCACATCGACATTGCGGGGCAGTTCACGCAGGAACATCTTGGCGGCATCCTGCGCCGCCTCCATTCGGCTCGGCTTGACGTCGGTGACGCGCATGCTGAGCGACACGTCCATTGCCAGCATGATCGTCGTTCGGGCCCAAGGCAGCGTCACTCTCGCCGCCGGTCGCGCGCTGGCGAGTGCCAGCACCGCAAGCGCCAGCAACATCAGCGCCGGCGGCAGGTGTCGCCGCCACAGGCGGCCAGACGCCTCGCGAGCAAGGGTCAGGTTGCTGAAGCGCAGGGCCGGCTTGCCGCGCCGGCGCAGTAGCCAGCGGTAGAGCAGCGCCAACAGCGGCAGTGCAAGCATCAACCACAGGGACTGAGGCGACAAGAAGGTCATGCCGGGGTGCTCGCGATGTTGAGTCATCCTAGCGCAGTGTTCGACGCCATGTGGAACACTGCGCTAGCGGCAATCGGGTGGGGCTGGTGCGGCTCAACCCCGTGGCGGGGCAGGGGATCAGCGCCGACGACCCAGCAATTGCGCGATCGCACTATGCTGCCTGCGCTTCATACACCGTCTGGAATCCTGAATGACCTCCCTGTTCGAACCGCTCGTCGCCGGTGATCTGCACCTGGCCAACCGCATCGTGCTCGCACCCCTCACGCGCAACCGCTCGCCGGGCGCCGTTCCGACCGACCTCGGCGTCACCTACTACCGGCAACGCGCCAGCGCCGGCCTGCTGATCACTGAGGCCACGGCCATCAGTCACCAGGGTCAGGGTTATGCCGACGTGCCGGGCCTGTACGCACCTGAGCAGCTGCGCGCCTGGAAGCGCATCACCGACGCGGTCCACGCCGACGGCGGGCGCATCGTCACGCAGCTGTGGCACGTCGGGCGTGTGTCGCATACCGATTTGCAGCCGGACGGCGGTGCGCCGGTGGCGCCGTCGGCGATCACCGCGAAGACCAAGACCGTGCTGATCAAGGACGGCCTGCCGACCTTCGTCGAAACCTCAGCGCCGCGGGCGCTGGCGCTCGACGAAATCCCCGGCATCGTCGCCGACTTCCGTCGCGCTGCATTGGCGGCGGTGAACGAGGCGGGTTTCGACGGTGTCGAGATCCACGCCGCCAACGGGTACCTTGTCGACCAGTTCCTGAAGACCGGCAGCAACCATCGCAGCGATGCCTACGGTGGCTCGATCGAGAACCGCGCGCGTTTCCTGGTCGAGGTGACGCAGGCCGTGGCCGCTGCGATCGGTGGCGGGCGTGTGGGCATCCGGCTGTCGCCGGTCACGCCGGCCAACGACGCGATCGACACCGACCCGCAGCCGCTGTTCGAGCACGTGCTGCGTCAGCTCGCGCCACTGCGGCTGGCCTACATCCACGTGATCGAAGGGGCAACCGGCGGCGCGCGCGAATTGCCCGATCGGCCGTTCGACTACGCGGCGGCGAGGGCCGCGTACCGGCAGGCGGGAGGGCAGGGCGCGTGGATGGTCAACAACGGCTACGACAAACCGCTGGCGCAGGCCGCGCTGGCCGACGGTGCAGACCTGGTGGCGTTCGGCAAACCCTTCATCGCAAACCCCGATCTGGTGCGCCGCCTGCGTGAAGATGCGCCGTTGAACGAGCCCGACAAGGCCACTTTCTACGGCGGCGGCGCGAAGGGCTACACCGACTACCCGACTCTGTAGCGCCAGCGCTCCCGGGCATGCAGCCGATGCCGGGCGGTGGACCGGCGTGAGGGCTGATTGATCGTCGCAATTGTCGAACACGCGGTTCTCTGACAAGATCGCTGCCTTGGTCGCCCTCTGCAGGAGAACGCTGTGAGCAATCGACACGGAACACCCATCTGGTACGAGTTGTTGTCCAAGGATCCCTTGGCTGCAAGACGCTTCTACTCGGAAGTGGTTGGCTGGCAGATCGACGAGGAACCAGCGGCCGGATCCGCCATGGACTACCGGATGATCAGTGCTGGCGACGGACTCGTCGGCGGGGTATTCAGGCTGACCGACGCCATGTGCCAGCAGGGCGCGTCGCCGTGCTGGATGATGTACATCGGTGTCGACGATGTCGACGCCTGCGTTGCAGAGATCAAGGCTTCCGGCGGTGCGATCCTGGTGCCTGCGTTCGACATCGATCAGGTGGGACGCATCGCGATGGTGTCGGATCCGCAGGGCGCAGCGTTCTACGTGATGCGCGGCGGCAGCGACGAGAACAGCACGGCATGCGACCCCGATCGTGCGGGACATGGCGCCTGGCATGAGTTGCACGCCGCCGACGGCCTCGCAGCCACCGAGTTCTACATGGCGAAATTCGGTTGGAGCAAGTCACGTGGCGTGGACATGGGTCCGATCGGCCTTTACCAGTTGTTCAGCGTGGGCGGCCGCGACCTGGGCGGCATCATGACGGATAGCCAATTTCCGCGGCCGGCATGGCTGCTGTACTTTCGGGTCGACGGGATCGAACGAGCGGCATCCCGCATCACGCAGGCGGGCGGCCAGGTGATCCACGGCCCGATGGAAGTGCCCGGTGGCGGATGGATCGTGAACGGAGTGGATCCCGAAGGCGCCCTGTTTGCACTCACCGGCACGCGGTAGCGCAGTTCTTCGGCAGCGACACGATTCAATTCGCATCTCCTTTCGGGGCCCTTCAACGGCGGCGCGCGGCAGCAGCATCTGCTACCAGGATGTTTGCGGCGACAATCGCCTGAGGCACATTGGCAATCGCCCGACACCTGGAGACCCGCTCATGGAGGCCACTGCCCCACTCGAGCCACGCGCACCTTTCACCTACCGCAGCGAGGCGGACCTGCGACCCGCTGTAACGGCGGGGTCCGATCGGCTGCCGTCCAGCGCACGCGCCCACATCATCGAGCTCTCCGGGCCGCGCCCGCTGCGTTTCTGGCGCGAACTGTTTGTCAACTGGCTGGCCGTGGCCGCGTTGATCGGGATCGGCGTCTACGCCGACAACGTCTTCGTGACGATCCTGTGCATCATCGGGATCGGAACGCGGCAGATGGTTCTCGGGCTGCTGATGCATGAGCAGGTGCATCGGCTCGGCACGCGCTCGAAGTACGGCGACTGGTGGGTCAACCTGTTTGCGGTCTACCCGCTGTTCGTCACGACGGTCGAGGACTATGCGGCCGTCCACCTGTCGCATCACAAATATTTTTTCACCGACAAGGACCCCGACTTTCTGCGCAAGGCCGGCCACGACTGGACCTTCCCCGCCAGTTTGGGCACGGTTGCGCGCATCGTGCTGCGTGACCTGACCGGCATCAACACGATTGCGCTGATCCGCGGCAAGACGGCGCCGAAGAATGTAGTGGAGTTCCAGCGCCGCAATCCGACGCCGAAGTGGTTGCGCCTGGTGTTCTTTGCGATCGTCGCCGCGGTGCTGACCGTCACCCACAGCTGGATTCCGTTCCTGATCTATTGGGTGATCCCGCTGTTGACGGTGACGCAGTTGTTTGTTCGCTGGATCGCGGTGATCGAGCACCAGTACAACATGCCGAACGCCTCAGTTCATGCGGTCACGCCGCTGATTCGATTGAAGTGGTGGCAAAAGATTGTGTTGCCCGACCTGAACTTCGCGCAGCATGTGTACCACCACATGCATCCCGGCGTATCGTTCTCGAACCTGCCGAAGGTGCACGAGATCTACAAGGCTGAAGGCTTCGTCGACGAATCGGCGATCTTCCACGGGCAAGGGTCGTTTCTGCGTTACCTGGTGAAGAAGCGGGCATAAGCGCCCGGCTCGGGAAGTGAGAGTAGGCTGGACAGTGTCTAGACACGATCCTCGTTCGCGCTCCAGTCATTCGCGGCATTCACCGCGTCGCGCAGCGGCCGCAGCGCCAGCGCCAACGCAATCGTCGAGCACAGGCCCATCGTTCCGCACACCAGCGCCAGCGAGTAGCCGAGGCTGCGCTCGTCGGCGAATACAAAGTCCGAGCACATGGCAACCAAGCTCGGGCCGAGGATCGATCAAAGCACGGTCGTCAGCATCAGGAACAGCGCGGAGACCTGGCCGCGCATCTCGTTGGGTGTCACCAGCTGGATTGTGGAAGTGCCGAGCGAAACGAAGATGCTCGACAGCAGAATGGCTGGCGCAAACAACACCATCGACAGCGCGACGCTGTGCATCAACGGTGCGGCCACCAGCAGCGGAACAGCCAGCGCCATGCCAACCAACGCGGTCCGCAGCGTCGCGTCCTTCATCTTCCGCCGAAGCAGCCGGCCCGAGATCATTCCACCGGCAACGATTCCGACGGTGCTCATGCTCAGCACCACCGCGCCGAGCATCGAACCAACCTCGCGCGGCGATGCGCCGTGCACCCGCAGGAAGTAGCTGGTCAACCAGCCGAGCAGTGCGTAGCTGACGGTGAACGCGCAGCCGATGCCGATGACCATGCAAACCGCGAGGCGCGACCGCTCGCGCAAAAACCGCGCGATGTCGGCCACCTCGGCCGGTCGCCCGCTGGTCAGCACGCCGGTGCGGCGCGGCTCGCGCAGGGTCAGGATCAACGCGGCCAGAACAAAGCCAGGCAGACCGACCAGCAGGAATGCGCTCTGCCATCCACGCATCACTCCCAGGACGGGTACGACCACCTCCGGCTGCGCCGCGATACCGCTGATCAGTGCGCCGACGACGAAGGACAGGCCCGAGCCCAGCGCAGTGCCGAGCACGAAAATAGAGATCGCCAGCGGCAGACGCGACTTGGAGAAGTAGTCGCTGATGATGGAGTAGGCGGCCGGCCCGAGCGCGGCCTCGCCGACCCCAACCCCGGCGCGCGCCAGAAACAGATGCCAGTACGACGTCGCCAGACAGCCGGCGGCGGTCATCAGACTCCAGAACATGACGCCGGCCGCAATCACGTTGCGCCGCACCGAGCGATCGACCAGCCGGCCGATCGGAATGCCCGCGATCGCAAAGGTCAGCGAGAACGAAAGCCCTTGCAGAAGGCTCACCTGGAAGTCGGTGATGTGCAGGTCGCGCTTGATCGGCTCGACGAGTTGGCCGATCAGCAGACGATCGAGCAGCGACAGCGCCGCCGCGACCATCAGTACCACCACGACATACCAGGCGTATGCCGGCCGGCCAGCGACATTGCCCGCCCGCGTGCTGTTGTTGGCTGAGGTCATTGGAGTGGCGGAAGTCTGGTGTGCACGAGGCGATGTGTCGAATTTTCCGGTGATGATTTCGACGCTCTCGTGAAGCGGCAGCCGCTGAATTCTTGTGCAGGGGCGATCGAATTGTGCCAGCGGTGCGGCCCATTCGTTGGGCGCGATTCGGGCAGTTGTCCGACACCAGTCAGGCCGCTATTTTTCTATCCTTCGAGATAATCAAATCACCTCAGACGACATCATGTCCGACAACCTCCTGACCGACATTCAGCAATACGACGAAGCGCGTGACGGCTTTCCGGGCGAGCACTGGATCGTGCTCGCAGCGGGACTGGGGGTGTGGTACTTGTCCGCCAGGCATCGATCAGCCTTCGTCAAGCTGGCCGGCATGGCTGCAGCGACAGCGCTGATCGGCCGCGCCGCGAGCGGGCGCGACGGCCTGTCCAAGTTGCTTCGGTATACCCCGGTGGGCGGGGCATTGCGCCGCAAGTGAAATGCCCGTCCTGACGACAGCGTGGTCAGTCCAGTTCGATCCACACCGGCGCGTGGTCGCTCGATTTCTCCCAGCCACGCACGTCACGGTGAACGCCGCCCGCGCGCAGTCGTGGCGCCAGTGACGGACTCAGCAGAAAGTGGTCGATTCGCAGTCCGGCATTGCGCTGGAATGCGTTCCTGAAGTAGTCGAAGAAGGTATAGATCGTTTCGTCCGGATGCAGCGTTCGCAGCGCGTCGATCCAGCCCTGGGCCATCAGGCGCCCGAAGGCTTCGCGGGTTTCCTCGCGAAACAGCGCATCGTTGACCCAGCGTTCGGGCTTGTAGACATCGCGCTCGGTCGGGATCACGTTGTAGTCGCCGGCCAGCACCACCGGCTTGCCACTGGCCATCAGATCTGCGGCGCGCAAGATGAAGCGCTCGAACCAGCCCAGCTTGTAGTCGTATTTCGGCCCCGGCGCCGGGTTGCCATTGGGCAGGTACAGACACACTACCGTCAATCCTCCGACTTCGGCCTCGAGGTAGCGGCTTTGCAAGTCGTCGGGGTCGCCCAGCAGGCCTCGCTGGGTCTCGGTTGCCAGCCCTCCGCGCGAGAGAATTGCCACGCCGTTCCAGCTCTTCTGGCCGTGCCAGATCGCCTCGTAGCCGAGTGCGCGCAACTCCTCCTGTGGAAAGCGCTCTTGGGGCGACTTCAGCTCCTGCAGGCACACCACGTCGGGCTGACTTTCCTCCAGCCAGCGCAGCAGCACCGGCTGGCGCGCGTTCATGCCATTGATGTTGTAGCTTGCGATGCGCATCGGCTGCGTTCAAGGTTTGACCACTGGGTCGGTGGCCGATGTTCGCATGAACCGGCGCCAGCTCCCTCGCCGCGATCCGTTTCCGATTGATCAGATCGTCTGATTGACTCG
>JBDTQC010000100.1:0-9237 GCA_039932405.1 Ideonella sp. | reverse complement strand
TGCTGCCGATCCCGCTGCTGGTTTCCCACTCCAGGCCTTCGGCCATGCAATGGCGACAGAACAGCCGAGGGGTCGAATGGGTGGTCTTGCATTTACCGCAGCGCTGAAAAATCAGTTTGCCCTGCGCTGCGGCAGTCCAGAAAGGAAGGGTCGCCTGCGTCGGCAACGGCAAAGGTCGGGTGGCCGTGTTCATGCTGTTGTCCCAAGAATCATGGTGGTATTGGCGGAAAAGACCAGGCCGGGTGCGTGACACAGGGCGTGCGATGCATTGGGCAGTTGTCGATCGCAGCATTCGCCGCGCAACTGCCGCACCGCCTCGATGACCAGAAATATTCCGAACATGCCGGGATGACCATAGGAGAGACCGCCGCCCGAGGTGTTGATCGGAAAGGCGCCACCCGGCGCCAATCGTCCACCCTTGACGAAATCCTTGCCTTCGCCGCGTGCGCAGAAGCCGAGCTCTTCGAGTGATTGCAGCACGCCGATCGTGAAATGGTCGTAGATCTGGACAACGTCGATATCGTCTCTGCTCACACCAGCCATCTCGAACGCTTCGTTTGCCGTTTCGGCGACGCGGGTGTCGAGCCAGTCGTCGATGTCGAGTGGCGTGTAATGGTGCGAGAAGGTCTCGGCGATACCTTTCACAAAGACCGGTGCCTTGGCGAGCGAGCGCGCACGCGCCGCGCTGGTCACGACCAATGCGCCACCGCCATCGGTCACCAGGCAGCAATCACGGCCGCGCAGCGGTGCGGCGATCACCGGCGACGCCATGACATCCTCAATCGACAACTCGCCGCGGCGGTAGGCCTTCGGATTGAGGTTCGCCCATTGCCGCGCCGCCACCGCGATCTCCGCCAGGTCGGACGGCGAACTTCCATATCGCTGCATATGAAGCTGGGCAACCATCGCGTAATAGCCGATCGGACTCAGCTGGCCGTGCGGCACGATGAACTGGCCGCGCGGTGAGCGCGGGTCCTCGACCAGGCCGGTCAGCTTTCGCGAACCGTCGGACAGTTGGGTGCTGCCGTAGGTGATGAGTGCCACCTCGCAGAAGCCGGCGGCGATCGCCGCCATGGCATGACGGATGTGCATGATGTTCGACATGCCGCCGACATTGCTGCTGTCCGAATAACGTGGCTTGAGCCCAAGATATTCGCTCAACTGCAGGCTGCTGAAGCGGTCATCGGTATGCGCAAACACACCGTCCACATCGCGCAGGGTCAATCCGGCGTCGATGAGGGCCCGCCTTGCGGCCTGGGCCTGCAACTCGAGTGCAGACATGTCGGGGACCTTGCCCAGGTCCGACTCGGCGACGCCGGCGATGGCGACCGACGATGAAAGGTGATGGCGGCTTGTCATGTTCAGATGGCCTTCGGCTGTCCAGAGGGTGATTGGCCGCCTTGCGGCCAGTAGGCGCGCTTGACCTCGCGCTTGAGCAATTTGCCGGTTTCGGTACGCGGCAGGCTGGCGACAAAATCGACGCTGCGCGGACACTTGAGGGTCGACAGTTGATCGCGGCAATAGGCAATCAATTCATCCGCCAGCGCCGGCGTGCTTTCGATGCCGGGGCGCAGTTGGACCACCGCCTTGACTTCTTCGCCGAACTCCTCGTTCGGCACCCCCACCACCGCCACGTCGTGCACAAGCGGATGCCGGGTCAAGACATTCTCGGCTTCCTGCGGATAGATATTCACGCCGCCAGAGACGATCATGTTGGCGAGCCGGTCGGTGAGATAAAGGTAACCCTCGTCGTCCAGGTAGCCGATGTCCCCATAGGTAGCCCATCCGTCGGCGTTGTAGGCCTGTTGCGTCTTCTGCGGATCACCGTGGTATTCGAATGCGGGGCCACCGGAGAACCAGACCACGCCCGGCTTTCCGGCCGGCAGCTGGCACCCGTCCTCGTCGAGAATATGGACTTCGCCAAACTCTGCACGGCCGACCGAACCCTGGTGCGTCAGCCACTCGGTCGAGTTCAGTGAGGTGCGTCCGATCAACTCTGTTCCGCTGTAGAACTCGTACAGGATCGGGCCCCACCAATCGATCATTGCCTGCTTGACCCAGACCGGACACGGTGCTGCCGCGTGAACTGCGAAGCGCAAGCTGGACAGGTCGTGGGCAAGACGATCTTCATCGGGCAGGCGCAGCATGCGGATGAACATCGTCGGCACCCACTGACTATGTGTCACCCGGTAACGTTCGATCGCGGCCAGGGCCGCCTTGGCGTCGAACTTTTCCATCAGTACGCAACTGCCGCCCTGGCGCATCACGTTCATGTTCCAGCGCACCGGAGCTGTGTGATAGAACGGTGCGGTCGACAAATAAACGGTCGTGCGATCGAATTCCTTCCAGCGGGTTCGTTCGCTCGCTTCGGCGACAAAATGTTTATTGGCGATCGCCAGATCACGCTTGATGCCTTTCGGCAGGCCGGTGGTGCCCGACGAATATGAGAAGTCGGTGCCCTCCGGCGTATCCGGCAAGTCGACCGAGGCCGGGATCGCCTGCAACGTCGTCTCGTAGTCTTCGAAACCCGGCGCAGCGCCATCGAGCGAATAACGGTTCAGATGTTCAGTGCCTTGGACGAGGTCATCGGCAGCGCTCAGCAAACTCGCCGAGGTGAAGAAGGCCTTCGCTCCACAATCGTTGACGATATGAAGAACCTCCGCGGCCTTCAAATGGCGGCTGACGGTGGTGTAGTAGAGACCGATGCGGTGCGCCGCCCACAGAATCTCGAAATAGCGCAGATGGTTGTCGAGGAAGACTGCGATGCCGTCGCCGGCGCGCAAGCCACGAGCCAGCAGGAACGCCGCGCAGCGCCGCGATCGTTGCTCGAGTTCGGTCCAGCTGACCGCCTCGCCACTGCCCAGCATGCGATAGGCGATGCCTTGCGGGTCGGATTGCGCCTGTCGCGACAGAATGTCGGCGGGACGTTGGGTGTCAGTCATTGATTGTTGCCAGTCCGTGCGTCAGCACGACCTGTCCTCGTTCGGCCGCGACAGCGCGGAAATGGACATTCGAGCCGCGGCGCCAGAGTTCGACCGACAAGGTCTCGCCAGGATAGAACGGTGCCGAGAAACGCAATGCCAGGCTGGCCAATCTGGCCGGATCGTTGTTGCAGTATTCGCGCAGGATGGCGCGCGCCGCCATGCCATAGGTACACAGTCCATGCAGGATCGGTCGATCAAAGCCAGCGCTGTTGGCCGACTGCGGGCTCACATGAATCGGATTGCGATCACCATTCAGGCGATACAGCAATGCCGCGCGCCGTGAGGTCGGCAGTTTCACGGTAGCTTCGGCCGGCGAATCCGGCGTGGCCGGCAACATCGCAGGCGCCGCATCACCCTCGCCAAAGCCGCCGTCGGCCCTGCAGAACGAGGTGTGGTCGATCGTTGCGAGCAGCCTCCCGCTCGCGTCGTCGCTGATCTCGCGGGTCGTGACCACCAGAGCGCCGCGCCCTTGCCCCTTGTCGACCACCCGCGATATGCGAGTGCGGCTGCGCAGACGGCCCTCGGGCGGCGGTACGCCGTGCAGCGTCATGCGGTGTTCGCCGTGCAGGATCCGCATCCAGTCGATTCCGGTGCCGGGATCGGATGCCCAGGCACCCGGCGCGCCGAGCACCGTGAAGATCGAAGGAACGGTTTTCAGTTCCTCTTCGTAGACGAAGGGCAGCTCCGAGAGGTCAAGCGGATCCTGCCCATAGCCCAAGCCAAGTGCGTAGAGGATGCAGTCCCTGCGTGTATAGCTGGTCAGCTGGTCATCAATCGACCAGGCCTTGAGCTTCGCGTAGTCGATGGCCATGGATTCAGTCCACCTTGATATCCGAGGCGCGAATGACCTTCGCCCAGCGATCCTTTTCCGCTGAGACAAAAGCGTGGAAGGATTCGGGTGTCCCGCCCACTGCAACGCCGCCCCACTTTGCGAATTGTTCGCGGACTTCGGCTGAGGACAATGCCTTTTGCAACGCGGCATTCAATGCGGCGACGGTGGCTGGCGGTGTTTTTGCTGAGACGAAAATCCCCAGCCACACAGCGACTTCAAGATCCGGATAACCCGCCTCGACAAGCGTCGGCACGTCTGGCAGTTCGGCGATGCGCTCACGTGAGGTGACGGCGATCGGCACCAGTTTGCCGGCTCGGATGTGCGGCAACGAGGTGATCAGGTTGTCGACCATCAGGTCGACCCGCCCAGCCAGCAAGTCGGTCAACGCCGGCGCTGCGCCGCGATAGACGACGTTGACCGCGTTGATGCCGGCCCTTGATTTGAACAACTCGCCGGTCAGATGGCCGGATGAACCGGTGGTGGACACAGCCATCGACAGGCCGCCCGGTCTGGACTTCGAAAGCGCCTTCAGGTCGGCGATCGTCTTTGCGCCAAGCTGGGTGCTGGCGACCAGCACATTGGGCATCGACAGCACATGAATCACCGGAATCATGTCTTCCGCCTTGTAGGGCAGCTTCTGGTACAGCGTGTAATTGGCCGAATTCGGGCCGAGGCTGCCCATGACCAGCGTATTCCCATCCGGCTTTGCCCTAAGCATCGCCTGTATTCCGATCGTGCCTCCGGCCCCCGGCGCGTTTTCGACGAGCACCGATTGCTTGAGCACTTCCGTCAGTGCCTTGGCGACGACTCGGCTGGTCTGATCGAGGATGCCGCCCGGAGCGGCGGGCGCAATGATGCGCAACGGCTCATCAAACTTGTGCTCACTGGCGGCAACCGATATCGACAGCGGAGCCAGCAGACAGGCTGCGAGACGGACGGCAATTGAAGTGTTGATTCTGGACATAAGACCTTTGAATGATTAAGGTTTTCCCGCCATTGATCGACCGCTTAGCGGATACTTATGTCCGCCAGGCGGTCATTTTAGGCGACGTAAATGACCCGAGTCAAGCTGTTCGTCTGGCTGATCAACCGCAATCTGGGACGCCATCCCGACTCGATGGGACGTACTGTGCAAGCTAGCGGGACGATTGCCAATTTCCAATTTCCAAACGCCGCATTCCGTTTTGCCAAAACGCTCGCCCACAACGCTTCAGGAGACCAAGCCATGACCCCGCATTTCGATCTTGTCGACATCCGCCTGCTGATCAATGTGGCCGATGCCAGCAGCATGGGGCGGGGAGCTGAAAAGTCCTATCTGTCGGCGCCCGCAGCCAGCAATCGCATCAAGGGTCTGGAAGACTCGTTCGGTGTCAAATTGCTCTACCGAAGCAACTCGGGCGTGACGCTGACACCAGCGGGACAGACCTTCGTCCACCATGCGCGGGCCGTTTTCGCGCAGGTGGATCATCTGCACGACGATCTCAATGCCTATGCGAGCGGTATCCGCGGACACGTCCGCCTGTGGGCCAACACCACGGCGATGACGGAGTTTCTGCCGAGCGGGCTTGCCGCCTTCATGGCCTCGCACCCCGACGTCAACATCGAGCTGCGTGAACGCTTGAGCCACGAGATCGTCCGCGCTGTCGATGAAGGCGTGACGGATATCGGCATCGTCGCCGGTGACGTGTGTACCGATCGGCTGCAGACCTTGCCTTATCGAGATGATCGGCTGGTGCTGGTCTGCTCGGCCACGCATCCGCTGGCAACAAATGAATCAGTGGACTTCGTCGATACCTTGGAGCACGACTATGTGGGTCTTGCCGAATCAAGCGCTATCCACAGGTTTTTGACCCAGGCAGCGAATGTGGCCGGCCGCAAGCTCAGCTCGCGCATCGAAGTCGGCAATTTCGAGGCACTTTGCAGACTTGTCGAAGCCGGTGTAGGAATCGGAGTGGTGCCCCAGACGGCTGCCACCCGCTACGCCGCCACCATGCAAATCAAGGTGATCAGCTTGCGCGACGCCTGGGCACTCAGAAAACTTCGCATCTGTGTTCGCAGCATCGAGCAACTGCCCTCATTTGCGCGTGATCTGGTCGACGCCATGAGCGTCGGCGCGTCGCAGCTTCCTGCGCGCCAAAGCGCCCATGCAACATCTGGAATGACCGTTGCAATGACAGCCCACCATTGACGTCGCTGGCGCTTCTGACAAGCAGTTCATGAAAAGTGAAAGCGCCCCTTCGCAATCGCGAATTGCCGTCCCAGCTACCGATCACTAAGCTGACGCATCTCTTGAATCGCAACCCGCAGGACAGCACATGCAAGAAGGCTCAGCACCCGCAGCGTCAAATCGCCGGGGACTTTTCTCACCGGACCATGAACTCTTTCGAGATACCGTCCGGCGCTTTGTTGCCCGCGAGGTCATGCCCCAGCACGCTGAATGGGAAGAGCAAGGATTGGTGCCACGCGATCTGTGGCGACGTGCCGGGGCGGCGGGCTTGCTGCTGCCGATGGCACCGGACGAGTTCGGCGGCGGCGGTGGCGACTTTCTGCACACGGCGATCGTGATCGAGGAAATCGCGGCGGCATTGGCCACTGGCGTTACTGGGTTCACGACCCATTCCGACATCGTCGCGCCTTACTTGGTGGAATTCGGCACGCCCGAGCAGAAAGCGCGCTGGCTGCCCGAAATGGCCGCCGGCAACGTGGTGGGTTCGATCGCCATGACCGAGCCATCGGCCGGCAGCGATCTGAAGGCAATTCGCAGTTCGGCAAAACGGGTCGACGGCGGATGGCTTCTGAACGGTCAGAAAACATTCATCACCAATGGCTACCACGCCGATCGTGTGCTGGTCGTCGTCAAGACCAACCCCGAGGCCGGTGCCAAAGGCATGAGCCTGCTCTGGGTCGATGCCGCATCGCGAGGCTTCAGCAAGGGCAAGTTGCTCGACAAGATCGGCCAGCGTGCCCAAGACACCGCAGAACTCTTCTTCGAAGACGTGATGGTGCCGCAAGCCGATCTGGTGGGCGAAGAAAACAAGGGCTTCGGCTATCTGATGCACGGCCTGGTACAGGAGCGCCTGATGATTGCGCTGCGCTGCGCAACGGCGCTCGAAGCCGCACTGTCATGGACCATCACCTACACGCGTGAGCGCAAGGCTTTCGGCAAGACACTGATCGAAAACCAGTACACGCGCTTCAAGCTGGCCGAGATCAAGACGCTGGCCGCCGCAACGCGCGCCTTCGTCGACCAGTGTGTGGTCGATCACATGCGCGGCGAGCTGAGTGCCGACGGCGCCGCAATGGCCAAGCTGTGGGCCAGCGAGGCGACCCAGGCAATCGACGACCTGCTGCAGATGTTCGGCGGCTACGGCTACATGCGCGAATACCCGATCGCCCGCGCTTTCGCCGATGTACGACCGAACCGGATCTATGGCGGGTCGTCCGAAGTCATGAAAGAAATCATCAGCCGCACGCTGTAAGACCAACGCACGACGATCGCAGCGACGGCGCATCGGCACCGGTCTTTTGAATCAACTACTCAACGGAGCACCAACATGGATCTGCAATTGAAAGGCCGAGTGGCCATCGTCACCGGCTCGGGCCGCGGCATCGGCCGCGCCGCAGTAACTGCACTGGCGCAAGAAGGCGTCAAGGTCGTCGTCACCGACATCGACTCGGCTGTGGTGGAAAGCACCTGCGCCGCGCTGCGTGAACAAGGTCATGAAGCACTGGGCGTGACGGCCGACGTCTGCAACCCCGAGCAGGTCCAGGCCCTGGCCGATCGCACCATCGAGGCCTTCGGCAAGATCGACATCCTGGTCAACAACGCCGGCTTCACGCGCGACAAATACCTTGCCAAGATGCCGATGAGCGACTGGGACGCAGTCATCGATACCGTGCTGAAGGGTGCCTACCTGTGCACCAAGGCCGTCGTTCCTTCGATGATGGCGCAGAAATGGGGCCGCGTGATCCACATCTCGTCGCGTGCCCATTTTGGCAATCCAGGCCAGACCAATTATTCGGCCGCCAAGGCTGGGTTGATCGGATTCAGCCGCGCGCTGGCGCTCGAGCAAGGCAAGTTCAATGTCACGTCGAACGCAATCGCTCCGGGCTTCATCGAAACTGAACTGGTGAAAGCCCTGCCGACCTATGAGCGCATCAAGGAGGCGGCGCTGGCTCGCAATTCGGTGCCCTATGTCGGCACGCCCGAAGATGTTGCGGGCGCGATCCTGTTTTTTGCTTCAGAGCAGGCTCGGTATATCACCGGCGAGGTCTTGCACGTCAGCGGCGGGCGCTTTTCAGGTTGATCGACGGTCCGTCTTCAATTCACTCCGATCAAGCATCCGCAGGACGACGATATGAACCTGACACTGGGCCTGCAACAGACGCAACGCCACGATCCGGACCGGATCGTCAGCTGGTATGGCGAGCGGCGCCGCACCTACGGCGAGATGGCAGGTCGCGTGGCCCGCGGTTTGGCCTCCTCGCTGGGCTACGCCGATAACCCCTCCCCAGCCTCTTCTTCAGTCCGACCGTCCCGGATGTGATAGATCCGCTTGAAGGTCGGGATGATCTTCTCGTCGTGGGTCACGACGATGATGGCCGTGTGGTACCCCGGGCAATCGACACGCGCTGCTGCTCACCGCCGGATAGCTCTGAAGGTTGTGCCTTTGCGCGGTGCCCGACATCCAGCGCCATCAGCAGTTCGAGCGCCCTCTCCCGCGCCTCGCCGTTGGGCCTGCCGGCCAGCATCGGCAGCAAGGCGACGTTGTCGGTGACGTCAAGACGCGCAATGATGTAGGGTGCCTGGAATACGAAGCCGATGCTGTCACGGCGCAGCGCACGCAGATGCGCCGATGCGCCCGCCTATGCGACCGCACTGATGGTCCTCGGCGAGGTGGCCGGGCGAAAATGCGCACAGCGTCTCCGCTTCGACGCACTCTTTGTCTCGCTAGCCGGCGACAGGCTCTGCACAACCGGTACCGGTTTTTTCGAAGGCGCATGCGCATGAACACGGTCAAGCCGCTACCACCCACGCAACTGTCCGGCCTCGACCTCGACGAGGCTGCTCGGCGGCTGGCCGCGCACGGCCCCAACCTGCTGCCCGGCAGCGCGCCCAAAAGCTGGTTCGCGATCGTGGCCAGCGTGCTGGTCGAACCGATGTTCCTGATGCTGCTGGTCGCCGGCGGGCTGTACCTGGCGCTTGGTGATCGGGCCGAGGCAGCGTTCCTGCTGTTTTTTGTATTTGTCGTCATCGGCATCACGCTGACCCAGGAACGCAAGACACAACGCGCGCTGGAATCCCTGCGCGACCTGTCGGCGCCACGCGCGCTGGTGATTCGCGGCGGGCAGGAAACGCGAATCCCGGGACGCGCCGTGGTCGTTGGCGATCTGCTCGTGCTGCACGAGGGCGATCGGCTC
>JBDTQC010000099.1:0-9401 GCA_039932405.1 Ideonella sp. | reverse complement strand
GCGGCAGCCTGCGTCAGCATCGTGCCCTCGAGAGCTCTGAAGTCATGGTGTCGGCAACCGCGCCACGTCGACCCAGCCGCCGCTGGCCTGCGAGGCGACGCAGGCCTCGATGAACGCCATCGTGTGGGCGCCTTCCTCGATGCGCGGATACGGCAGCTCGGCAATGGTTTCGCCGAGCGACGCCGCGATGCGCGTCTGCGCCCACTCTGCATAGATGTTTGCAAAGGCCTCGCGGAGGCCTTCCGGGTGGCCTCTCGGGGTTCGCCCAAGCGCCAGGATCGCAGCCGGCAGGTCGGGGTCGCCACGGCCGATCGTCTGCGCCGACTGGCCCTGCATCGCGAGCTGCAGGTAACTGGCATCGCGATGCGACCATTCGATGGTGCCGGCGCTGCCGATCACCCGCAGCCGGATGTCGTTCTCGCCACCGGCAGCGGCCTGGGTGACGGTAAAGCTACCGCGCGCACCGTTGTCAAACTCGAGCAGCGCGGAGACATGATCCTTGACGCTGCGTCCGGGCATCAGTGCGCCGACATCGGCGACCAGCCGCGCCACCGGCAGCCCGGCGACAAAACACGCCAGGTGCTGCGCATGGCAGCCGATCGCGCTCATCACCAGCACCTGGCCACTGCGCGCGCTGTCGAGCACCCAGCGCGAACGGTTGTTCTGCGGACCTTGCTCGATCGCGACCGCCAGGCCACTCTGGATGTACTCGACCTGCACGAACCGAACCTCGCCGATCACACCGTCGCGAATCAGTTGCCTGGCGTGGCGTGTCATCGGATACGCGGAGTAGGCGTGCGCGATCGCAAACAGGCGACCGCCGGTGCGTGTTTTCGCAACCAGGTCGCAGGCCTGTGCAAAGTCGTGCGAGACCGGTTTGTCGCACAACACGTCGAGTCCGGCCTCGAGGGCAGCTGCGGCAAGCGGGTAGTGCGTATCGTTCGGGGTCATGATGCTGACGGCGTCGATGCCATCGGCACGCGCCGACTCCGCAGCGAACATTTCGGTTGCATCACCATAGCTGCGCGACGCATCGAAACCGAGCAGCGGTCCGGCAGCCCGCGAGCGCGCCGGATCGCTCGAGAAGACGCCAGCGGTGGCACGGAACCAGCCGTCCATTTCGGCGGCGCCGCGGTGCATGCGGCCGATCCACGAGTCCGGACCACCACCCACGAAGCCCAGCCGAAGCGGGCGGCCAAAACGCATGCGCAGATTGGTCAAGAAAAACTCCAGTCAGCCGCAACGCCGCGGCGGTGGCTTGATGCTACCGTGAGGTGCAATTTTCAAGTTCTGACCGACAATCCGCTGTCGCATCTATTCGCGCCAATCGCCAGACCATGACACTCCAAAGAGATCCGCTCCCGCCGGCGGCCTACGCGCCGCTTGGTGGCCATCGCTACCAGGCGAGTGGCCTGACGCGCGGGCCCTGGAACCCCGATCACCAGCACGCAGGGCCGCCGATCGCGCTGGTCTGTCGGGTCATCGAGCAGGCCGCGACCCGCGATGGGCTGACCCATCTGTCGCGGTTGACGGCCAACCTGCTGCGTCCGGTGCCGATCGGCGAGTTGGAAGTCGACGTAACAGCTGACTACATCGGCCGCAACGCGGGGCACTTTTCGGCAAGCCTGCGCTCAGGCGACAAGGAAATCGGCCGCTTCACTGCGCTGCTGCAACGCGAAACACCATTCGAACTACCCGAGGCATTGCCCGGCCATCCGTTGCCGACGCTGACACCATCGGCTGCAGATTCGGCCGTCGCCACATTTCCATTTGCGGGGCGGGCGATCGGTTACGCCGATCTGGTGGAGACGCGCAGCGCGCGTGGCAAGCTGTTTTCCGGCCCGTGCGCGATCTGGTTCCGGATGCGCCATCCGCTCGTCGAAGATGAAGCCACCAGCCCGTACCAGCGCGTCGTCGTCGCGGCCGATTCAGGCAACGGCATCAGCGCGATTCTCGATATCCAGACCTATCTGTTCGTCAACTCGGACCTGACGATTCATCTGCTGCGTCGGCCGGTCGGCGAATGGATCGGCCTGGATGCACGCACCCACCTCGGCGAGAGCGGCATCGGGCTGGCCGAATCGGCGCTGTTCGATGCGCAGGGTCTGATCGGCCGATCGATGCAGAGCTTGTCGATCCGCAAGCGATAGCACATCAGTTCAGGCCGTAGCGGCTTCGCGCAGTCCGGCGTCGATGATTTTCATCAAGGCACTCGCAGAGACGATCTCAGCGTCGCCGACCGAGATGCTGCCCTGCATGAAGACCAGGCTCGACGTGGCGCGCACCACGCGGCCACGCGCTTCGAGGAACTGGCCTGCGCGTGCGGCCGACAGAAACTGCGTGTCGAGCTGAACCGTCACACAGGCACGCCGTCCGATCGCTTGCCAGGCAATCGCGCTGACCGCGTGATCGACCAGGCTGGTCAACAAGCCCCCGTGGACCACGCCGGCCGGGTTGAGGTGCTCAGCCGTGGCGAGCAGGCCATAGGCCCATTGATCGCCTTCCTTGCGCGTCCATAACGGACCGATCAAGCCTGCGAAGCCGGGCAGCGCGCGTTGCCGCCAGCCGTTGGCGGTCGGCTCACTCAGGTCTTGTGGGATTGCTTCCATCGCTCTCAACTCCGGGTCGCGAGAAGTCCTGACAACTGCTGGGCCTCGGCCTGGAATGCCTTGGCCAGCAACGATGTCTTCGATGTGCCGAGTTGATCGGCCACACCCGCTGCAACCAGCGAATGCGTCATCTTGCCGTGGCTGTCGAGTATCGGTACCGCCAGCACTGTGACACCACTGATGTAGTTGCTGCGGTCCAGGCTGAAGCCCTTGCGCCGCACGGTTTGTACGTCACGTCGCCAGGCCTCGAGATCGGGTGCACGCTCCCATCGCAGCGCCTTGAATCGACGCTCGATCTCTTCGTCGGGCAGTTCATTGAACGCCGCTACCAGCCGACCAGTCGCGCTGATCAACGCGGGAAAACGACTGCCGACGTCGACGTGCAATCTGAACGGCGCTCGCGAGCGCGACAACGCCAGCACCACCATGTGATCGATGCCGGTGATCTCGACACCAATGGCGGTGACGTTCCAGGTGCTCGACAAGCGATCGAGCACCGGTTGCACGAGCGTTGGAAACGGGCTGTTCTCGATGACGCTGCGCGCAAGCGAAAGCACCCCGACGCCCAGGCCATAACGCTTGGTTGACGGGTCGACCTTGACCATTCCCTCGTCGACCAGCACCCGCAGGATGTGCAGGCAGGTGCTCGTCACCATGCCGAGCTCCTGCGAGATCTCTTTCAAGGTCAGCACGGCCGAGCCGCGACTGAGCAATCGCAGGATCGCGATGGCCCGCGATACGGCCGGCACCGGGCGTACGCGCGGCCCCGCTGGCGTGGCGCGAATTTCAGTATCAGATGAGTTCATTGGCGGGCAGACAAGTTGCAGCCGAAGCATAGGGCCATGGCCGGCAACGCCAGTCCCGGATGTTGCGCGGAACCCTGCGGCAAGCCATTTACATAATTGTATATAGACAATTCATAGACTCTATTGACAATTTTCTTGCAAAGGCGCAAAGTTGCATCCGCTGACCGCTGAACCCGAAAAGCCGCCAAATGACCAAACTCACTGACTACACCTCCTACGCCGACGCCCAGGCGTTTTGTTCGAACGACAAGTTGTGGGAGTTGTTCGACGGCAATCGCGAGCGGATGAACATTGCGCACGAGTGCATCGATCGGCATGTCGATGGCGATCGCGAGGCGATCATCCTGGTGCACGCGAACGGCCCGGATCAATCACTCAGCTTCCGACGGATTTCGCAGGAGTCGGCCCGTTTCGCCCACTTTCTTGTCGAACGTGGCGTCAAGCCGGGCGACCGGGTTGCGGTCATGCTCGAGCCTTCGCTCGAGTTCTATGTCGCGATGTTCGGCGCGATGAAGATGGGTGCCATCGCAGTGCCGCTGTTCACGTTGTTCGGCCCGGACGGCATCCGACTGCGGGTGCAGGATTGCCAGCCGCGAATCCTGGTCACCAACGCAGAGAAGGCGCCGATGGTCGATTCGTCGCCCAACCTGCAGATCGTCATCGCCGACACCGGCTTCATCGACTCGCTCGACATCTACCCGAGCGAATTCGTGCCGCAGACACGCGGCGACGACCTGGCCATCTTCCAGTACACCTCGGGCACCACGCGCGAATTGCCGGATGCCGTCAAGCACACCCACCGCTCGATCGTCACCTTGATGATGGCTGCGTTGTACGGCACCGGCGTGCGGCCCGGTGATCGCTTCATGTGTCCTTCATCGCCTGCCTGGGGGCACGGCTTGTGGCACGGCACCTTGGCGCCGTTGGCGCTGGGCGTGACGATCGGCGCCTACGCCGGCAAGTTCAATGCAGAACGCTTGTTGCAGGCCTTGCACGACCACCGTTTCAACAACATCTCGGCCGCTGCAACCCACTATCGGATGATGCGCAACTCGGGCGCGGCAGATCGTTTCACCTACTTTTTCGACAAGCTGACCTTCACCGGCGAGCCGATCGACAGCGAAACTGGCGAGTTCGTCGAAGCCACGTTCGGCCACCCCGCGTGCAGCATGTACGGCACCACCGAAATCGGTGTGTGCCTGGTCAACTACCCCGGCGCACCGGATTTCGTCGTCAAGCCGGGTTCGCTCGGCAAAGCCATCCCGGGCGTTCAGGTGCAGGTGCAGGACGCATCCGGCACCGCCTGCGCGCCGGGGGTGAGTGGCGAACTGATGTTGTGGCGCCGCGGCGCCTGGGTCGCCACCAAGGATCTCGGCCGTGTCGATGAAGACGGCTACTTCTGGCACGGTGGACGCGCCGACGACGTGATCATCTCGGCCGGCTGGACCATTGGTGCGGTCGAGGTCGAGGACGCGATCCTGAAACACCCCGATGTCACCGAGGCAGCCGCCATCGGCGTGCCCGATGCGTTGCGCGGTCAGGTGGTCAAGGCCTTCGTCGTGTCGCGCCGCGGGGGCGACGCCGCTTTCATCAATGAAATTCAGGAAGGCGTGCGTATGCGGCTGAGCCAGCACGAATACCCGCGCCAGGTGGAATTCGTCGCCGAGTTGCCGAAGACACCCGCCGGAAAGATCCATCGCAGAAAACTTCGCGAGCAAGAACTCGCAAAAGCCGTTGCGGCGCAAGCCGTCCATTCTTGACCGACCACTGAGGAGACTCCATGACAACGACAGAAAGAACCTTTCCGAAGATCACCGAGAGCGGGCTCGACGACCTGCGCCAGCGGATTGGCGTGAAGATCGGTGTCACCGCTGAACCCTGGTGCCACGAAGCAACGCGCGACAACATTCGCCACTACGCACACGGCATCGGCGACGACAACCCGTTGTGGTGCGATCCCGACTACGCGTCGAAGACCAAGTACGGTGGCATCATCGCGCTGCCGAGTTTCCTGTTCGCGACCAGCCGCATCGTGTCGGGTTATGTCGGCGGATTGCCCGGCGTGCACGCCATGTGGTCGGGCTCCAACTGGACTTGGCACAAGCCGGTCAAGCGCAACGACGAGATCAAGACCGAGGCCTACCTGAAGGAGCTGATCGAACACGAAACCCGTTTCGCGGGCCGCGCAATCCAGCAGATCTATCACGTCGACTTCTTCAACCAGCAAGGCGACAAGGTAGCCGAGTGCGACAGCTGGTGTTTCCGCACCGAGCGTGATCACGCCCGCGAGCAAGGCAGCAAATACAAGGAAGTGCGTGCCCGCGAGCCGCGCAAATACACCGCCGAAGAACTCGGCGAGGCGTACAAGCTCTATGCCAACGAAGAAGTTCGTGGCAGCACGCCGCGTTACTGGGAAGACGTGAAAGAAGGCGAAGCGCTGCAGACGATGTTCAAAGGGCCGATGACGGTGACCGGCTTCATCGCCTACGCGCAGGGCTGGGGCGGCCTGTACATCCGCGCCAACAAGCTGGCCTGGAAACTGATCGACGCGCATCCCGGCGTGGGCATCACCAACCGATTCGGTATTCCCGACGTTCCGGAGCGTGTGCATTGGGAAGAGGAATTCGCACTCGAAGTCGGCGCACCGGGTGCCTACGACTACGGCCCCGAGCGCACCTCGTGGCTGACCCACCACCTGACCAACTGGATGGGTGACGACGGCTTCCTGCGCAGCGCCACCTGCAAGATCCGCCGCCACAACCCGGAAGGCGACATGTTGTTCATCAAGGGCCACGTCAAGCGCAAGTTCGTCGAAGACGGGCGTCACCTGGTCGAGATCGAGCAGGAGGCTCGCAACCAGGACGACGAACTGTCTGTGCTCGGCTCGGGCATTGTCGAACTCCCCAGCCGGGGTTGAGCACGCGGTCGAGGTAGCTGGGGCCAAGCGTGGTCCTGGTTGCCGTGACCCAAATGCAGTCACGAACGTCCACACCGTTTTTTTCTGGTGTGGGCCGTACCCATCCAGGCCGACCATGTCCGATTCATCAACGCTCGCCGCGCGTCAGCAAAAAGGTGCACCAACGGGTGCCCTGGCCGGCGTTCGGGTGATCGACCTGTCCCGGGTGCTGGCAGGCCCGTTGTGCACGCAGATCCTGGCCGATCACGGCGCCGACGTGATCAAGGTCGAGCCGCCGACTGGCGACGAAACCCGAACGCTCGGCCCCCCGTTCGACGATGCCGGCGACGCCGCCTACTTCAGCGCAGTCAACCGCGGCAAGCGTGCAATCGGTCTCGACCTCTCGACCACCGCAGGGCGTGAGGTGCTGCTGCACCTGCTCGACGACGCCGATGTGTTGGTCGAGAATTTTCTTCCTGGAACGATGGCCCGCTGGGGCCTCGACTTCGATGCCGTGCTGGCACCCCGCTTTCCACGCCTGATCTATTGCGCGATTTCGGGCTTCGGCGCCGACGGGCCCTTCGGTGGCCTGCCCGGCTACGACGCCGTCGCGCAGGCCATGTGCGGGCTGATGAGCATCAATGGCGATCCCGCTTCCGGCCCGACCCGGATCGGCGTGCCGATCGTCGATCACCTGACCGGCTACACCGCGCTGACCGGCATCCTGATGGCCATGGTCGACCGGGCACGCTCGGGGCTGGGCCAGCGCGTCGAAGCCACGCTGTTCGACACCGCGCTGAGCCTGCTGGTGCCACACGCCGCGAACTGGATGCAATCAGGCAACACGCCGGCACTGCTCGGCAGTGCGCATCCCAACATTGCGCCATACGACAAGTTCGCCTGTTGCGATGGCGAGGTCTTCATCGGCATCCTCAACGATCGGCAATTCAGGCGCTTCTGCGAACACCTCGACCTGCAGGGCTTGCCGGTCGATGAGCGCTTCGCGACCAACAGCCTGCGCGTGCGCAACCGCGATGCACTGCGCGCGCTGCTCGAAACCGCGTTGGCCCCGCGGTCGCGCGATTCGGTGTGCCGCGACCTGATGGCTCAAGGCGTGCCGGTCGGCCCGGTCAACACCGTTCCACAAGCCTTCGAGCAGGCCCATGCCAGCCACCGTCAGATGCTGGTCGACAACGACGGCCGGCGGCAGGTCGGCGTACCGACCAAGTTGTTCCGGACACCTGGGCACGTGTCCGGCAAGCCGCCGACTTTTGCACAACATACCGACGACATCCTGCGGGAGGTCGGTGTCGACGAGACACGGATCGCGCAGTGGCGTGCCAGCGGCGCATTACCGAGCCAGCGTCGAAGCTGAAATCGTTTTCTACCAACCAAGCAAGAACCAAGGAGACAGGAATGAAATTTCGTTACCTCATCGCCGCATGCGCAGCGTCGTTCGCGATCGCACCATTGGCAATGGCCCAGGGCTATCCGAACAAGCCCGTCAAGATCATCGTCCCCTATCAGCCTGGCCAGGGAACCGATGTCGCGACGCGCTTTCTTGCCGACTACCTGACCAAAGCCACCGGCCAGACATTTCTGGTCGAGAACAAGGCCGGCGCCGGCGGCAACATCGGCACCGCCGAGGCGGCCCGCGCCGCACCCGACGGCTACACGCTGATGATGGGCACCAACGGCACCCATGTGTTGAACCAGTACATGTACCCGGCGATGGCGTTCGATCCGGACAAGGATTTCGAGCCGGTCATGCTGGTCAGCACGTTTCCGATGGTGGTACTGACGACAGCCACATCGCCATACAAGACCTTGACGGATGTACTCACCGCCGCCAAGGCCAAGCCCGATTCGATCGATATCGGGATGCCCAGCACGACCGCTCGTCTGGTGCTTGAACTGCTGAATCAGCAGAGCGGCAGCATCGTCCGCGGAATCCCGTACAAGGGTTCGAGCACGGCGATGACCGACTTGTTGGGCGGGCAGGTCCCGCTGGCCATCGATACGGTCAGCGCGTCGCGTTCGTTCATCGCTGCCGGCAAGCTGAAGCCACTGGCTGTCACCTCGCTGAAAGAGTCCGCATTGCTGCCAGGCGTCAAGACGGTGGCCGATCAAGGCGTCGCCGGATTCCAGGTCGTCGCCTGGAACGGACTGTATGCGCCGGCCGGCACACCGCCCGCCGTGGTGCAGAAATTGAGTGCCGAGCTGACCAAGATCCTGGCAAATCCAGAGGTTCGGGCGCGTCTGCTCGAACTCGGCCACGAGCCAGCGGGCGGGTCGGGCGCAGAGCTTGCAAGCTTCGCCCGCAGCGAGCGCTTGAAGTGGGCGCCGCTGATCGCCAAGGCCGGTCTGAAGGGTCAGTAGGCGGTCGAAAAAACAGTCGCCCGATGGCTGCCCGCACCGGAAATCGCCTGCTTGATCATTGCAGGAAATCCAGTGTCGGCAACCCCGCTCGACCCTTGATGCATTGCAACAGGTAGACGGCCAGGCCGGCGTCGCCGGTCCACAAGGTGTGTCGGCCTTGCCCGTACTGCTTGCGACTGCGATCGTGCTGCGCGATGGCATGGACTGCAAAGCAGCGGGCACGCTGTAGCCACAGCTCGTCGCGGGTGCGTTCGTACAGGGTCAGGAAGGCGAGGCCATTGCCAGCGGTTCCGTGACACAGGCCGGCGCCTTTCGCCAAAGGCCCGGCCTGCCAGATCGCCTGTCCGGCGCCGCGCAGCATAGTCTCCAGATCTTCGGATTCATTGGCAGGGAAATCCGAGAGCGCGGTGACGAAACCGGGTGCGCCATGACACCACTGCATCAGCATGCGAGGTCCGTCGGGACGCGGAACATATGTGCCAGGGGGCCAGTTGACTGAGCCATCCTCAGCGGTCTTCGCGGTTGCCCGCAAAGTGGCAACGCAACGCTCGAACAGCGTCGCACGCCGATCGGCATCGAGCAGGCCCGCCCCCTTCAGCAAGGGATACAGGTTGCCGGCGAAGCCGTGACCGGCGCCCAGATACTGCACCCGCTTGCCGTACAGATCCTGCGTCCAGAGATGGCAGCCAGCCGGCTCGTCGAAGACCCAGG
>JBDTQC010000098.1:0-9502 GCA_039932405.1 Ideonella sp. | reverse complement strand
GCAACGGTCTGCCCGAGCAGCGACTGGGCCAGCGCGGAGCTGCCCGCGGCGACCACAGTACCAGCGCCTTCGTTGCCGACCGGCAGCGACTGGCCGATGCGCCCTTGCATCGCCGGCATGGCGCGCTCCGGGACGCTGGCGGTCACGACCGGCCCGCTGCCGATCGTCGCGGTTCTCATGTCGGCCGCGCCGAACAGCAGGCCGATGTCGGATGGGTTGATCGGCGTGGCCTCGATGCGCACGACAACCTCGTCGGCTTGCGGCGCGGGCACGGGCGTGTCGACGAGCGACAGTTGCAGCTGCCCCTGATTTGTGATCAACGAGCGCAGCTGCAAGCTGCTATGGGGCACGGACATGACAGGTCTCCGGTGGTACAGGGAAAGCGGGTTTCTCAATCGAGGATTGTGGCGATCTCGGTGGCTTCGTGCCCGACACCCTCTTTCGACCGCGGGTAGGATCGCGATTGACCCGCTTCGCGTTTCGTCAGCATCGAATCCCATGAATTGCTCGAGAAGAAAAGGCGTAGCGCCCGGGCGAGCCCGATGACCGGCCGACGTTGGTTGCGGCTCGGCTCGAAGGCGCTGCACGAAATCGCGTCGATCGGATTTGGCGGCGGCCTGGCGGCGTGTCTGGTCATCAACCTGGCGGCAAATCGGGCGTCGGCCGCGGAGTTCGCAGCCGCCCGGCACATCTTCGCTGCGATCGCACAGTACGTGCTCGTCCCGTCGATGGCCATCGTCGTGGTCAGCGGCCTGATTGCGCTGGCAGCGACGCGCGCCTATCAGAACGCGGTCTGGGCCTGGGTCAAGGCGCTGCTCGGCCTGAGCGTGTTCGAGGCCACGCTGATGATCGTCGGCTCGAGCCGCCAGCAGGCCGACCTCGCGGCAGCGGCCGCCGATCCGGCCTTGCTCGATGCGCTGCTGCGGTCCGAACGCAACACGCTGTGGTTGCTGATGGCACTGAGCGTAGTGAATGTCGTGCTGGCCGTGTGGAAGCCCCGGCTGACGGTGCAGGTTCGCTGAGCTCGCGGCGCCCGCACCGATGCCCCGGTCGAGCCAGTCGAGCCAGTCGAGCCAGTCGAGCCAGTCGAGCCAGTCGACAATCAGACTGGCCGTTCGAAAGCCCTATCCTCCGGATCGAATCAATGAATGATCAGCTCGCTGGTGAATTGCCGATGTCAATCCCATCCACACCTTCCGAAATTGCGCGCGAAGCGCTGAAAGCCCTGGCCGCGCGCAGGCTGCTTCCGACCCCCGAAAACTACGCGCAGGCCTGGCAGGAGATCGCCGGGGAGCCGGCTGCACAACCGCCGCTGCAAAGCAGGGCAATCGAGGCCGAACCAGCCAGACCTGCGCTGGCCTGGCCCCAACTGATCCGCGAGCTTCTCAAGCAGCTGGATACCACGCACCGTGGCGTTTCACTCTCGAGAAAGAAGGATGGCGTGCAAACCGTCCTGAAGAATTTTTCGTCTGACGCCGACAAGCTGTTCGAGAAATTGCAGGGGCTGATGAAGGCGTGGACGGTGGCGCCCACCGCCGCGGCACTGGCGCAAAGTGATCTGGCCGCGCCGGCAGCCGTGTCGATCCGTACCGGGCTGCCGGTTGCGGTGGTCCAAACGGACGCGCCAGCAGCAGAAAAGGCGCATGACGCGATTGCTTCGCAACTGCGCGAATGGACGGCCGCAACGCTGGAGCTTTCGTTTCTCAACCCCGAAGACCTGCGCATCGAGAGCCGTTTTCTGGCCCAGCAGGTGCGCGCGACCAGCGATCTGGAACAGACCCACCGATTGTCCGAAAAGCTGCGTCAGCACTGGGATGAGCTGGAATTCAGAGACAGTGAACGCACTGCCAATCAGGAAGGTGCAGCCCGCCTGTTGCGCCTGCTGGTCAACAACATCGGTGAATTGACCTCCGAAGATCAATGGCTGCATGGGCAGATCCTCGTCCTGCAGGACATTCTTGCCAATCCGATGGACAGGAAGACGATTGCCGATGCCGAGCGCAACCTGCGCGATGCGATTCTTCAGCAGGGTCCGTTGAAGCGCAGCCTGGTCGACGCCAAGACCACGCTGAAGAACCTGATGACAAGCTTCATCGACCGCTTGGCCGAAGTGACCGAGCAAACGGGGGAGTACCACGCGAAGATCGAGAACTATAGTCAGAAGATCGGCAGCACCGACAACATTCCCGAGTTGAGCGAACTGCTGAACGAGATCATGCGCGAGACCCGGGCCATCCAGGTCAATGCACAGCATTCGCACGAGGAGATGATCTCGACCCGCCGGCAGGCCGATCAGGCACAGGAACGCAGCCGCCAACTCGAGCAGGAACTCGAACGCGTCAGCGAGAAAATGCATGAAGACCAGCTGACCGGCGCCCTGAACCGGCGCGGCATGGACGAAGCGCTGATTCGCGAAATCTCGCGCTCCGACCGGCAAACGACGCCGCTCAGCCTGGCGCTGCTGGACATCGACAATTTCAAGCAGCTCAATGACACGCTCGGACACCAGGTGGGCGACCGCTCCCTGGTGCACCTGACGAACGTCATCAAGCAGACGCTTCGGCCGACCGACACGGTGGCCCGTTACGGTGGCGAGGAGTTCATCATCATCCTTTCCGAAACCGGATTGCCAGAGGCAGTCGAAGGCATCACCCGTCTGCAACGCGAACTGACCAAGCAACTGTTCATGCACAACAACGTGCGCAGATTGATCACCTTCAGTGCCGGCGTCGCATTGCGTGGTGCAGATGAAACCGCCGTCGATCTGATCGGCCGCGCGGACAAGGCCATGTACCAGGCCAAGAAGAACGGGAAAAACCGGGTGGTGGCGGCCGATTGAGCCCGTCAAGCCTTCAGCTCAACTGTCATATGCCAACGCACTCAGACGAATCTACGCCGATTTCGGAGGGCTGTGCCGAGGCTTTGCGCTTCGGGCCTTTTGTGCTCGAACTGGCACAGGCGCGGCTGAGTCGGGACGGCGTGCCGCTGGCTGTGCGCCCGAAGGCCCTCGAGTTGCTGGGCGCTTTGGCCAGTCGACCGGGTCAACTCGTCACCAAGGACGCCTTGCTTGATGCTGTCTGGGGGCGGCGCCATATTTCCGAGGGCGTGATCAAGTCAGCGGTGGCCGAATTGCGCGAACTGCTCGGCGACGACTCGAAGTCGCCACGCTGGATCGAGACCGTCCCGCGACGCGGTTACCGTTTCGCCGGCCAGGTACACGAGATCGCATCGGCCGGTCAGGCCGCGCCTATCGGAGACGGTGATATGGCCGCTGCAAAGCCGCAGGAAATCGGCGGGAACGCAGTGGCGATCGCGCCGATCGCCACTGCGTCGGGCGGCGGGCACGTCGCCCCGTCTGCATTGATGGGCGATGTGGTGGCCGAGCGCCCCAAGGCAACGACGCCAGTACCGATCCGCGGCAACATGCCCGAAGCCATCACCGCGCTGATCGGCCGGGAACCGGATCTCGCGGCTGTCGAGCAGTTGGTTCAAGCGGCCAGGCTGGTGACGATCGCCGGGCCGTCCGGCATCGGCAAGACCTCGCTCGCGCTGGCGCACGCAGCCGCAACCGTGGCGGTCTGGCCCGACGGCGTGTGGCTGGTCGAACTCACCAGCCTGCCAGCCGAAACGACCACCGAGGACCACCTGGTTGCCGCGTTTGTGCAGTCGCTTCAGCTGGACACCGCGATCAGGGGAAGATCGGCGCTTGCAAGTGCGCTTGCGCCGCTCGAGATGTTGCTCGTGCTCGACAATGCCGAACACGTGCTGGAGCCGCTTGCCGCACTGCTGGCAAGCGTGATCGGCCAGGCGCCTCGACTGCACATCCTGCTCACCACCCAGGAGCCGTTGCGCCTGGCCGGCGAGCAGGTCTATCGGCTCGCCCCACTGGCGTTGCCGGCCCTCGCAAGCGAGCCCCGCAACGGTCCGGCAACACCCGCGAATGTCGACACGATCAGTCGCCTGCTCGACAGCGGCGCCGTGCGTCTGTTCGTCGAGCGCGTAGCTGCGCGCCAGCCCGGCTTCTGCCTGACGCCGCCGATTCAAGATGCGGTGGTGACGATTTGCCGCGCGCTCGATGGCTTGCCTCTGGCGCTTGAACTGGCTGCAGCGCGCGTGCCGATGCTCGGCGTGCACGCCATTGCCAGCGCACTCGCCGATGACGATGGCGAGGCCGAAGGTGACGGCCCAAAAGGTGGGCAAGGCGAAGGGCGTCTGCGCCTGCAGTTGCTGACGCAGGGTGCGCGCGGCGCGGCACGCCGCCAGCGCACCCTGCGCGAAGCACTGGCGTGGAGCCATGCATTGCTCGATGCGCCGCAGCGCCGCGTCTTCAGGCGGGTCAGCGTGTTTCGAGGTGGCTTCACGCTGGCGCTGGCACAGGCCATCGCGGTCGACGACGAGATCGACGACTGGGCAGTCCTCGAGGCGGTGCAGGCGCTGGTCGACAAGTCTTTGCTGGTTGCCATGCCGGACGACGATCCGACCCGGCCGCCACGCTTTCGATTGCTCGAGAGTCCGCGCGCTTTCGCCCTCGAACGGCTCGCCGAGGCGGGTGAAACCGCGGCCCTGCGCTGGCGCCATCTGCAGGCCATCCGTGCGGTCTGGCAGCGAGCCGACGCCAGCACGCATGCCATTCCCACGCTCGAGTGGCTGGCAATCAATCAACCGGAAGTGCACAACCTGCGGGCCGCACTGCGCTGGGCTTTGGCCGACGACGCCGCGCTGGCACGGGCGGCCACGGCAGCGGCGCCGCACAGCAGCGCGCCTGCCGAGCGAGGGGCGGTTGCAGGGACACCGGACGGCCATGCTGCGACCAACGCCACAAGCTGGCGCCCGCCGGCCAACCACGGCGAGCCGGGTGTGACGGCGGCGGCCTTGTCGGAAGCGGCCGATGCTGCGCTGGCACTCGTGGTCGCTGCGTGTGGCTTGTGGTATCGCGGCGGTCTTGCCATGGAAGGGCGCGATGCCTGCGAGCGGGTTCGTGCGCGGGCCGCGCTTACTGGCGATGCACGGCTCGCGGCCGGCTGGTCGCTGAGCGTGGCGGCTCTGGGCGCATACGCCAGCGCCTACCCACCCGACGAGGCGCTGCGACAGGCGCGCAGCGCTGCAGCCGCTTATGCGGCCCTGGGCGAGCGGCAGCGCACGTACTTCGCCACGTACCTCGAATACCAGCTCCAGTTGCGAGCGGGTGTGATCGGCGTGAGCGCATCGACCATCGCGCGGATGGTTGAGCTCGAAGACCCGGCATGGGGCGAGCTCGCGACCCGCTATCTCCGCTTCGCCCGTTCCTACGAGGATCGAGTCGCCGGGCGGCAAGACGCTTATCGAACGTTCTGTCGCGAAGAGTTGCTGCGTTATCGGCGGCTGGGCGCACTGAGCGAGGGGTGGGCGATTGCCCAAGGTCTGATGCTCGCCGAGCACGACCGCGGCGACGTGGCCGCTGCACTTGCCGCCGGGCGCGACACCCTCACTGAAATCCGCGCCGCCGGCCGCCTGGCTCACCACGGCTCGCTGTTCGCCCTCTACGCAACGATGCTGGTGCAGGTCGCTCCGCCAGCCGAGGCGCGGGTTTTGCTTGGGGAGGCGCTGCCGATGCTGCGCCGCGCCGGAACGCCGTGGATGCTGCACGCCGCGATGGCCTGGCTGCCCGCAGCCGAAGGCCGCTTCGAAGACGCTGCACAGTTGACCGGCTGGCTCGATGCGGCCGGTCGCAACCGAACAAGTGTCGCAGCCGGCAGCACCGTTTCCAGCGCCCTGCGCAAGCTGCTTGCCTTGCTGGCGCAACACCTCGGCGCAGCGGCCCTGGAACGCTGGCAGGCAGACGGCCGGGTGCTCGACGAAGGCGCCGCAGAGCAGTTGGCTTTCGGCGCCAGCGGCGGTTGAGACCGCGCGCAAGCATGCACATACGGCTTTCTGCCAGCCTCGGGGAGCGCTGATTGGGTGGCAACATCCAGCGCGCTTTCAGGACCGATCCGGGACCAATCCAGGACGGTTGCCTGACGACACCCGACGGGGGTTTTCCTAAAGTTCATTCACCGCACCGAACCCGGCTGCGACGAACTTCCAGGAAAACTCATGGACCAAATCCCTCGCCTCTTCTGCCGCCCATCTGAAGACGGCCTGAAACCGTCAATCGTCAACGCCGCCTTGCTCGTTGCGGCATTGACCGGATGTATCGGGTCGTCGCCTGGGCTCCATGGCGATGCGATGCGGACGGTCGGTTCCGACTACGGCATCGCCAACGCGGCTGCGTCGACGTCGACCTCGACAAACTCCGGCAACGCCACGCCAGAAGCCTGGCCCGCGCCGCGCGCCCCGTTCGACACCACGCTGATCACGCCCGTCGAGAGCACGGGCGCACCAGCGGCCGAATGAGCGCGCCCGCTTCGGACTGCCTAGCCGAACCGCATCGACCGGCACCTTGAGCCTTCGTCATGGACCGCAACGCCATCGTCCTGGTGCAGCGCAGCTGGGCGTGCGTGCAACCGAATGCCAGAACCGCGGCTGTGGTGTTCTACGCGCGTCTCTTCAAGCTCGACACGGCGCTGCCGGCACTGTTTCGAGGCGACATGCTGGAACAGGGCGAAAAATTGATGCGGATGATCGATGCCGCAGTCCGACTGCTCGAAGATCCGTCCCGCCTCGTGCAGGCGCTGCAGGGGCTCGGCGAGCGACACGCGGCTTATGGGGTCGAGACCATGCACTACCCGCTGGTGGGCACGGCCTTGCTCGGGACCTTGCACGAAACCCTGGGCGAGGCTTTCGACCCTCCGACTCGGGCCGCATGGACCACCGTCTACCAGTTCATCGCCGACACCATGACCAGCGCCGCGCAGGCCCTTGACGCCGCGGGCCAGGCAGGCGGATGCGACCACCCCACGGCGCCTGCGCATGACGCTCGAGCGCACCCGATCGACCCGCACCACGCCGAACCCATCTAACCCTGCCCCTATCACCCCGACCGCCCCCGGCGCGACCCCTCCCGCAACCACACGATCCAAACCACGCACAGGAACTTTCATGCAAATCCACCAGATCCAACTCGTTCGCAGCAGCTTCGCACTCGTCAGCCCGATCGCCTCGCAAGCCGCCGCGCTGTTCTACGGTCGACTCTTCGACACGGATCCTTCGCTGCGCCCGCTGTTCGGCGACGACATCGCCATCCAGGGTGCACGCCTGATGAGCATGATCGGCGCTGCCGTCGGCCTGCTCGATCGGCCGAACGCGCTGATTCCGGTGCTGCAGAAACTCGGCGCGCGCCACGTCGGTTACGGGGTCGTCGAAGCGCACTACGCGACAGTCGGCAACGCCCTCATGTGGACGCTCGAACAAGGCCTCGGCGACGCCTTCACCGCCGAAACGCGCGCGGCCTGGGCCGAGATGTACGGCATCGTCAGCCGCACGATGATCGAGGCCGCACGCACACACGACGCCGTGCCGGCTTGAGACGTTCCGCGCAAGCTGTTCGCGCTGCGACTCGGCACCGAGCGGTTTGGCGGGCTCGAACAGCGCCCTGCGCAGCAGGGTAGCGGTGGGCAACTGGGCAACCAGGGTCATCACCATCGACCTGGCGTCACTGATCGGAAGGCGGAGGGACGCCCGTTCATCGATGGCATCACTCCAACGGATTCATAAAGATCATTTGATCTATAGCCAGCGGTCGGGCAAATTCGGTGTCGTTCGCCAAGATCAACACCGGAGACAAAGCCGTGATCGAAAGAAGAATGGGACGGGCAGCCACCGTCGCCATGACCATCGCTTGCATGGCCGGCGCCATCCTCTCGTCAGGCACTGCACTCGCGCAGGACTATCCCGTTCGCACGGTGCACGTGGTAGTGCCATTCCCGGCCGGCGGCGGGGCCGACTTCATGGGTCGGGAAATCGCGCGCAAGCTGCAGCAAAAGCTCAAGGAATCCTTCGTCGTCGACAACAAGTCCGGCGCCTCGGGCATGCTGGGCACGCAGGCGGTGATGCAGTCCAAGCCGGACGGCTACACGCTGCTGCTGGGCACCACCGGCACGCACTCGACCAACTTCGCCACCATCCCGGGCATTTCGTACCATCCGCTGAACGACTTCGAGACCGTCTCCATTTTCGCGGACGCGCCCTTTTTGTTGTGCGTCAACCGTGATGTGCCGGTCACCAACTTGAAGGAGCTCGCCGCCTACGCCAAGGCCAACCCGGGCAAGTTGTCGCACGGCTCGTCAGGCAACGGCAGTTCGGCGCATCTGGGCTTCGAGGCGCTGAAGGCCGCGCTGGGCGTATCGATCGTGCACGTCCCATACAAGGGCCTGCCACCGGCCATGGTCGACACCATCGGCGGTCACATCTCGATGACGATGGATTCAATACCCAGTGCATCACCACACATCAAGAGCGGGCGCGTGCGCTGCATTGCCACTGGCGGACGGCAGCGCTCGCCGGTTTTTCCTGACATTCCCACCATCGCCGAGTCGGGTGTGCCGGGCTTTTCCATCGGTTCGTGGTATGGCCTGTTCGCGCCGAAAGGCACACCGGCCTCGATACTGCAGAAGCTTTCGGGGGCCGTGCAGGAATCCCTGAATGACGACGACATGCGCACCGCGCTGGCCCAAGTGGGCGCCGACGGGCTGCCGATGACGCCAGCCGAATCGCGCAAGTACCTGGAAGACGACATTGCGCGCTGGGTCAAGGTCGCCAATGACCTCAACATCAAGGTGACTCAGTGAACCCGGCGCGGATCCGCTCGGTCGAGGCAATTGCAGTGGCCGTTCCGCTGCATCACGTGATGCGGATGGCCGGTGTTCGCATCTCGCATGCCGAAAACCTGATCGTGCGCATCGAGACCGACAACGGCATGATCGGCTGGGGCGAAGCCGCGTCTGCGCCGACGATGACCGGCGACCTGCAGGCGTCGATGGTCGGCGCGGTCAAGCAGGTCTTCGCGCCGCTGCTGGTGGGCCAGAATCCATTGCAGCGCGCGCCGCTGATGAAGGCGATCGAACATGCCGTGCATCGCAACACCGGCGCCAAGTGCGCCGTCGAATGCGCACTCTACGACCTGTGCGGCAAGTTGCTGGGCGTACCAGTGTTCGAACTGCTGGGCGGCGCGCGACGCGACGAGCTGCGGCCCATGCACCTGCTGGGCAACGAACACGTGGATGACGACGTGCACGAGGCCCAGGGCAAGCTGGCGCAGGGCATCCGCTTCTTCAAGATCAAGATCGGCGTCAAGCCGGTGGAGCAGGAGATCCGCTCCACCCGCCTGCTGCGCGAGGCATTGGGACCGGACGTGACGCTTTGCGCCGACGGCAACATGGGCCTGGGTGCCGAACAGATCCAGACCTATTGCGAAGGCGTGAAGGACCAGGGCCTGCTGTTTCTGGAGCAGCCCTTGCGCAGCGACAACCTGCTGGGCATGGCGCGGCTGGCCCGCAGCTTGTCAATTCCCTTGTGCGGCGACGAGTCGGTAGGTTCGGCAGCGGACGTGATGGCACTGAGCGCGGCCGGCGCGGTGGCTGGCGTG
>JBDTQC010000097.1:0-9610 GCA_039932405.1 Ideonella sp. | reverse complement strand
CGCGGTAGATAGCTTCACTTCATCTGCACCTCGATCGAAGCGATCCCGCCGTCGACCCTGAATGGCCCGCCTTCGAAGGAGTCCAGCGACACCGGCGAGCCCAGATCCACACCGACATCGAAGCTCTCTTTCGCGGTGAAGGCCACCGGCACGGTGCGTGGGATCGTCGCGCGCGCACCCACCGCGCCGTTCACGCGCAGCGTCGCATCCATCGCGCCGCCGATCTTGTCCGCCAGCTTCGATTCGACCTCGATCCGGGCCTTGCCCTCCGCCAGCTTCAGGATCATGACGCTGGCAGTAGCCGCCGCAGGAAACCCTGAAGGTGTCTGCTCATCATTGCGCCTCCGCGGTTGCCCGGTGCCGTCTCGCGTCCGCCAACGAACGTCCAGGACAAAGGCTACCAATTTCGGTGAGGCATCGCCAGTCATGCCCATGGCTTGATCCAGGAGCGCGGCCTCGGGGGCTGAAGTCGGACCGCATGACATTGTCGAGACGAAGCCTGCCCGTCACGGGAGCCCTCGAGGTCAGGCGGCGGGTGCGCCCGGGGGGGCGCATCGGACCACCGCGACTGTGCTCTTTACGCGATCTTGACGTCCCGTCGCGCAATTTCTATGCGGCCTTGATGCGACTCTCCCTAGACTTTCGGCATCGATTGCTGCCATCGGGAGGCGGGTATGGACGTACTGTTTATCGGCGCGGGCGTGCTGATGTTCCTCGCGATCGTGGGCATGGTCGTCGGCTGCGACCAGCTGGGGGTGCGCAAATGACCTGGCTCTATTGGCTCGCCGGCTCGGCCTCGCTGGGCCTGGTGATCTATCTCGTCTACGCGCTGCTGCGTGCTGAGGAATTCTGATGAACACCCAAGCATGGATTCAACTGGTCGCCTACCTGGTCGTTCTGCTGCTGCTGTCGTGGCCGCTGGGCAAATGGTTGGTGGCGGTCGCGGATGGGCTGCTTCCGCGCTGGATGGCGCCGTTTCAGGCCATCGAGCGTGGCCTGTATCGCTTGGCTGGCGTCGACGCGACGGCCGGCATGGGCTGGCGGCAGTACGCCATAGCCCTCGTCGTCTTCAACTTCCTGGGCGTGCTGGCGGTCTACGCGCTGCAACGCCTGCAGGGCGTGCTGCCGCTCAATCCACAGGGCATGGCGGCAGTCACCGCCGACTCGTCGTTCAACACCGCGGTCAGCTTCGTGACCAACACCAACTGGCAGGGCTATGGCGGTGAAGCCACCATGAGCTACCTGACGCAGATGCTGGCGCTGGCGGTGCAGAACTTCTTCTCCGCGGCGACCGGCATCGTCGTGGTCATCGCGTTGATCCGTGGCTTCGTCGCGAAGTCTTCGGCGTCGATCGGCAACTTCTGGGTCGACATCACCCGCGTGACGGGCTATGTGCTCCTGCCGCTGTCGCTGGTGTTCGCTGTCTTCCTGGTCAGCCAGGGCGTGATCCAGAACTTCTCGCCCTACAAGGACATCACGACGCTCGAGGTCAATGCCTACCAGCAGCCCAAGAACGGTCCGGATGGCCAACCGCTGAAAGACGCCAAGGGCAATCCGGTGATGGAAGACCTGAAGGCTGAAAAGCAGGCGCTCGCGATGGGCCCGGTCGCTTCGCAGGAGGCGATCAAGATGCTCGGCACCAATGGCGGCGGCTTCTTCAACGCCAACTCGGCACACCCTTACGAGAACCCGACGCCGTTGACCAACTTCGTCCAGATGCTGTCGATCTTTCTGATCCCGGCCGCCTTGGTCTTCATGTTCGGCCGCATGGTCGGCGACCCGCGTCAGGGCTGGGCGGTGCTGGCCGCGATGACGGCCATCTTCGTCGTCGCAGTTGTTGTGGTGACGACGCAGGAGCAACAGGGCAACCCGGTGCTGTCCGCGCTCGGCGCCGACCAAGCCGTCAGCGCCACGCAACCCGGCGGCAACATGGAAGGCAAGGAAGCGCGCTTCGGCATCGCGGCGAGCAGCCTGTTCGCGACCATCACCACCGCCGCGTCCTGCGGTGCAGTGATCAGCATGCACGATTCGTACACCCCGCTCGGCGGCGCGGTGCCGATGGTGATGATGCAGCTCGGCGAAGTGGTCTTCGGCGGTGTCGGCACGGGCCTCTACGGCATGCTGATCTTCGCCATCCTGGCGGTGTTCATCGCCGGGCTGATGATCGGGCGCACGCCCGAATACCTGGGCAAGAAGATCGAGACCTACGAGATGAAGATGACGTCGATCGCCATCCTCGTCACGCCGATCCTGGTACTCGCCGGTGCCGCCATCGCGGTGCTGGCCGATGCCGGGAAGACCGGCATCGCCAACCCGGGCGCCCACGGCTTCTCCGAGATCCTCTACGCATTCACCTCCGCGGGCAACAACAACGGCAGCGCCTTCGCTGGGCTGTCGGCCAACTCACCCTTCTACAACACGATGTTGGCCATTGCGATGTGGTTCGGTCGCTTCGGCGTCATCGTGCCGGTGCTCGCCATGGCGGGTTCGCTGGCCGCCAAGAAGCGCATGGCCGTCACTGCAGGCACCTTGCCCACCCATGGCCCGCTCTTCGTCAGCCTGCTCATCGGCACCGTGCTGCTGGTCGGCCTGCTGAACTACGTGCCGGCGCTGGCCCTGGGGCCGGTGGTCGAGCACCTGATGCTGTGGCACCCGAAGTGAGCCGGGCCAGGGCAACTTCAAAGACACGGACAAGATCATGACAACTGCAAATACGTTCTCGCTGTTCGACCCCGCGCTGGTCAAGCCCGCCATTGCCTCGGCGTTCGGCAAGTTGGACCCGCGGGTCCAATGGCGCAATCCGGTGATGTTCGTCGTCTACATCGGCAGCATCCTCACCACGATTCTCTGGGCGCAGGCGCTCGGCGGCCAGGGCGAAGCACCGCAGAGCTTCATCCTGGCCATCACGCTATGGCTCTGGTTCACCGTGCTCTTCGCCAACTTCGCCGAGGCCATGGCCGAGGGCCGCAGCAAGGCTCAGGCCTCGTCCTTGCGCGGCATGAAGCGCAAGGTCATCGCCAAGAAGCTGGAGAAGCCGGTGCACGGCTCGTCATGGCATCCGCAGGAAGCCGACGAACTGCGCAAGGGCGCCGTGGTGCTGGTGGAAGCCGGCGACGTGATCCCGCTCGACGGCGAGGTCATCGAAGGCGTCGCGTCGGTCGACGAGAGCGCCATCACCGGTGAATCGGCGCCTGTCATTCGCGAGTCCGGCGGCGACTTTGCGTCGGTCACCGGCGGCACGCGTGTGCTGTCGGACTGGCTGGTCGTGCGCGTCGGCGTCAACCCGGGCGAGTCCTTTCTCGATCGCATGATCGCGATGGTCGAAGGGGCCAAGCGACAGAAGACGCCCAACGAGATCGCGCTGACCATCCTGCTGGTGGCGCTGACCATCGTGTTCCTGGTGGTCACGGTGACGCTGCTGCCCTATTCGATCTTCAGCGTCGAAGCGAACAAGGCCGGTACGCCGGTGAGCGTCACCGCCTTGATCGCGCTGCTGGTGTGCCTGATTCCCACCACCATCGGCGCGCTGCTGTCGGCCATTGGCGTCGCGGGCATGAGCCGCATGATGGCTGCCAACGTCATTGCCACCTCGGGCCGAGCGGTGGAAGCGGCCGGCGACGTCGATGTCCTGCTGCTAGACAAGACCGGCACCATCACGCTGGGCAACCGCCAGGCTTCGGCCTTCGTGCCTGCCAAGGGCCTGAACGAGCAGGCACTGGCCGACGCGGCGCAGTTCGCCTCGATGGCCGACGAAACACCCGAGGGCCGCAGCATCGTCGTGCTGGCCAAGCAGAAGTTCAACCTGCGCGAGCGCGATCTGCACGCGCTGAACGCTCACTTCGTGCACTTCTCGGCGCAGACGCGCATGAGCGGCGTGGACATCGAAGCCGCCGATGGCTCGGTTCGCCAATTGCGCAAAGGTGCTGGCGACTCGATCCGCAGGCACGTCGAGGCGCTGGGCGGCAGCTTTCCGGTCGACGTGCAGACTTCGACCGACGACATCGCTCGCAAGGGCAGCACGCCGCTGGTTGTCTGCGACGGTTCCAGGGTGCTGGGTGTCGTCGAACTGAAGGACATCGTCAAGGGCGGCCTCAAGGAGCGCTTTGCCGAACTGCGCCGCATGGGCATCAAGACGGTGATGATCACCGGCGACAACCGGCTCACCGCCGCGGCCATCGCTGCCGAAGCCGGGGTCGACGACTTCCTGGCCGAGGCGACGCCCGAGGCCAAGCTGCAGATGATCCGCGACTACCAGGCCGATGGCCGGCTGGTTGCGATGACCGGTGACGGCACCAACGACGCCCCGGCACTGGCGCAGGCTGACGTTGCGGTGGCGATGAACACCGGCACGCAGGCGGCCAAGGAGGCCGGTAACATGGTCGACCTGGACAGCAACCCCACCAAGCTGCTGGAGATCGTGGAAACGGGCAAGCAGCTGTTGATGACACGCGGATCGCTGACCACATTCAGCATTGCCAACGACGTGTCGAAGTACTTCGCGATCATCCCCGCCATGTTCGTGACCACCTACCCGGAGCTCGGCGCGCTGAACGTGATGCGACTGGCGACGCCGTCGTCGGCGATCCTGTCGGCAGTGATCTTCAACGCGATCGTCATCGTCTTCCTGATTCCGCTGGCGCTCACGGGTGTCAGGTACCGCGCCATCGGCGCCGCCGCGCTGCTGCGCCGCAATGTCCTCATCTATGGCGTGGGTGGCCTGATCGTGCCCTTCATCGGCATCAAGGTCCTCGACCTGTTGCTGGTGGCGCTGCACATTGTCTGAAAGAACCGTCATGACCCCCGTCATTCGTCCCGCCTTGATCATTTTCACGGTCCTCACCGCGCTCACCGGTGTGATCTATCCCGTCGTCGTCACCGGCATCAGTCAGCTGGCGTTTCCCGTCCAGGCCGCGGGAAGCCTGATCATGCGCGACGGCAAGCAGGTGGGTTCGTCCTTGATCGGACAGCACTTCAGCGACCCGAAGCATTTCTGGAGTCGACCGTCTGCCACCACCACGATGCCCTACAACGCGACCGCCTCGGGCGGCTCCAACCAGGGGCCGCTGAATCCCGCGCTGACCGACGCCGTCGAGAGACGCATCGAGGCGCTGCGGGCGGCGGACCCCGGCAACACAGCGCCGGTCCCGGTGGACCTGGTCACGGCTTCGGGCAGCGGACTGGATCCGCACATCAGCGTCGCAGGCGCACGGTACCAGGCCGCCCGGATCGCAAAGGCCCGCAATCTGCCTCTCGCAGCAGTGGAGCAACTCATCGGTTCGCACGCCGAAGGCAGCAGGTTCGGGTTTCTTGGCGAACCCAGGGTGAACGTCCTGCAGCTCAATCTTGCGCTCGACGCTGCACCCGGGCCGTGAGAAACCACCCCAGCAATGCCCGAGAACCGGCGCCCTGACCCTGACGCACTCCTGGCCCGGATCCGGCAGGATGAGCAGCGCGCAAAGCGCGGTCGCGTGCGGATCTACTTCGGCTCTTCGGCCGGTGTCGGCAAGACGTTCGCGATGCTGCTGGCGGCCCGCAAGTTGCACACCGAAGGTGCAGACGTGGTGGTCGGGGTCGTCGAGACCCATGGTCGCGGCGAGACCGCTGCGCTGCTTGACGGACTGCCGACGCTACCACCGGCACAGATCGAGTACCGGGGCAAGCAACTGACCGAGTTCGACCTCGACGGCGCACTGGTACGCAATGCGGACCTGGTCCTCGTCGACGAACTGGCACATTCGAATGTCGCGGGTTCACGCCACCCCAAGCGCTGGCAGGACGTCGAGGAACTGCTCGCCGCCGGCATCGACGTCTACACCACGCTCAACGTCCAGCATCTGGAGAGCCTGAACGACGTGGTGGGCGGTATCACCGGCGTCGTCGTTCGTGAGACGCTGCCCGATACCTTCTTCGATCACGCCGACGAGGTGGTGCTGGTCGACACCACCGCCGACGAGCTGATCGAACGGCTCGCCCAGGGCAAGGTGTACCTGCCGGCACAGGCCGAGCGCGCGGCGAAGAACTTCTTCCGCAAAGGCAACCTGATGGCCTTGCGCGAACTGGCGCTGCGCCGCGCCGCAGACCGTGTGGAAGACGACGTGCAGGCTTATCGCATCGACCGCAAGGTCGAGCAGGTCTGGAAAACCGAGGGCGCGCTGCTGTGCTGCGTCGGCCCGGACGAATTCGCCGAGCATGTCGTGCGCAGCGCAGCATTGCTGGCGCAACAGTTGGCCGTCACCTGGCACGCGGTGTACGTCGAGACGCCGACGCTGCAACGTCTGGAGCGGGCGCGGCGCGAACGGATACTGCAAACGATCAAGCTGGCTGAGCGGTTGGGCGCCCGAACGGCCGTCCTGTCGGCCCAAAGCGTGGCGCAGGCGCTCGTCGCGCATGCGCGCGCCCACAACCTGTCAAAGCTCGTGTTGGGCACCCGCCGCTGGTCTGCCTGGTGGCCACGCCGGACGCTGGGCCGGACCATTGCGGCGGTGGCGCCCGACATCGATCGCATCGAGGTCGGCCAGGCGCAGAAAACGCGCGCTGCGGGCCAACCGCGAGACGCCTTCACCGGCGGCGACCATGCCGACGCAGGGCAGCTTCGATCGTATTTCCTGGCGGCGACCGCCTGCGGGATGACGACGCTGCTGACGCATCTGCTCGTGCCGTATTTTGATCTGGCCAACATCGTGATGGTGTTCCTGCTCGCGGTGGTCGGCGTGGCAGTGTGGCTGGGGCGCGGCCCGGCGGTGCTCGCGGCCATCGTCAGCGTGGCTGCGTTCGACGTCTTCTTCGTGCCGCCACGACTGTCGTTCGCGGTGTCGGACGTGCAGTACCTGCTGACCTTCGCCGTCATGCTGGTCGTCGGCCTCGTCACCGGACAGCTCACTGCGGGGCTGCGTTTCCAGGCCCGCGTGGCGACCCATCGCGAACGACGGTCGCGAGCCCTCTTCGAGGCAGCGCGGGATCTGTCGAACATGTTGACCGTCGAACAGGCCGTGGACGTGGCACAGACGGTGATCGCCCGGGAGTTTCGTGCCCGCGTTCTGGTCTACACGCTGGATTCGGAAGAGCGCCTGCAGCCGCCGCGAGCCGACACCGACGCGGTCAAGAGCCTTGACCCTGGTACCGCGCAATGGACACTGGATCACAACGAGCCGGCCGGACTGGGGACAGACACCCTGTCGGGCAGTGCCTGGCTCTATCTGCCACTGAGGACGACCGTGCGTTCGCGTGGGGTGCTGGCGATCCAGCCCGCTCAACCGCGTTTCCTGCTGATTCCCGAACAGCGCCAGCAGTTGGAGACCTTTGCGGCACTGACCGCCATGGCGCTCGAGCGGGTTCACTACGAGGAAGTCGCGCGCGTGGCCACCGTACAGATCGAATCGGAGCGACTTCGCAATTCCCTGTTGTCCGCGCTGTCGCACGATCTGCGAACACCGCTGACAGCGCTGGTCGCGATGGCGGATACCCTGACGAGCAGCCAACCAGCGTTGAGCGAGGGCCAGAAGAGCCTGACCGAAGGGATCCGCGAAAGGATCCTGCGCATGGCGGCGATGGTGACCAACCTGCTCGATATGGCGCGCATTCAGAGCGGCGAAGTCCGCTTGAGGTTCGAATGGGAGTCGATCGAGGAGATCATCGGCAGCGCCCTGAAAGGGGCTCAAAGTGCTCTCCGGGATCGCAGGGTCGAGGTGCGCATCGACCCCGACGTTCCCCTTCTGCAGTGCGATGCTGTACTGGTCGAGCGGGTACTGGCCAATCTGCTGGAAAATGTCGGCAAGTACACGCCGGGTGGTTCACCTGTGGAAATCTGCGTCCGGCGGGCCGATCAGGAAGTGCAGGTGAGTGTCCGTGATCACGGACCCGGTGTGCCGCGCGGCCGGGAAGAGCAGATCTTCGAGAAGTTCACGCGCGGCAACACGGAGTCGACCACACCGGGTGTCGGTCTCGGTCTCGCGATCTGCAGGTCGATCGTCGAAGCGCACCGCGGCCGCATCGGCGTCGAGCCCACAAGCCCACACGGCGCTACGTTCACATTCACCCTTCCTGCGGGAACGCCACCTCCGGTCGACCTGACCGAGGAAGTGCGTGCCATGAGTGACGGTGCCGGAAGCGCAAAGACGCGGTTATGAACTCGCGTTCGCCCATCGCACTGGTGCTCGAGGATGAACGCGAAATCCGCCAATTCGTGCGCGCATCCCTGGAAAGCGAAGGCTGGCAGGTGTTCGAAGCCGACACCGTCAGGCAGGGCCTGATCGAGACCGCGACGCGGCGACCCGATCTGGTTATCGCGGATCTGGGTATGCCCGATCGCGACGGTGTGGAATTCATCCGCGAGGTTCGCACGTGGTCAGCGGTTGCCATCATTGTGCTTTCAGCGCGGACCCACGAAAACGAGAAGGTCGCGGCGCTGGACGCGGGCGCCGACGACTTCATCACGAAGCCGTTCGGGATCAACGAGCTCCTCGCCCGCACGCGAGCCAGTTTGCGACGCATGCGGGTCGGGCCGGGTGCGACGGACGCGGTGGTTCGCTTTGGCGACGTGGAGATCGATCTCGCTGCCCGCGTGGTCAGCAAACGCGGGAGCGAGGTGCATCTGACGCCGATCGAGTACCGACTTCTCGGTGTGCTGACAGCCAATGCGGGCCGCGTGCTCACCCATCGCCACTTGCTGCGCGAGGTCTGGGGGCCGTCCCACGTCGAGAGCACGCACTACCTGCGCGTGTACATGGGCACCCTGCGCCAGAAGCTGGAAGACGACCCGGCCCAGCCGAAACACTTCGTGACCGAGACCGGGGTCGGCTATCGGCTCCTGGTCGACTGAGACGGGCCAAGGCATCGCACCGTCCGGTGTCTGTCGACTATCACGTCGCCGCCAGCCGTTCTTACCCTAATTTTCGGCAGCTTCCCGGAGAACTCCCGCGCGACACAATGCGGGCCTGCCGATCGTGGCAGATGGGTCACGCAAGATATTGCACTCGGGCGATCACCGCTTGGTCGGGTGAAAGACGCACCTCGGCGAAAGCTCGGCTCGGAGCTCCCGATCCGCGGCCCGAATATCGTGCTCGGACTTGAGTTTCAGCCAGAACCGGACCCCACGCCGAAGAACAATCCGAGACGCGCCGATCTGCATCCGCGTCCGCCGGGCTGATTCCGCGCGGTCCTACGGCCGGCCGCAACACGCGGAGGTGGCAACGCATGGCATCATCGCTGTCGCCGCGCCGGCTCGGGCGCATACCGACAAGAGGAGATCATGCGAGTCGCAAACAAGGTGACAGTCGTGACGGGCGGGGCCCACGGCATGGGCGAGGCGATGGTCCGGCTCTTCGCGCGTGAGGGCGCACAGGTCGTCATCGCCGACATCCTCGTGGAACAGGGTGAACAGCTCGCCGCGGACATCGAGGGCGCGGGGGGCGAGGCCCTGTTCGTGAACCTGGACGTGGCCGACGAGACGCAATGGGAGGCCGCGGTGCGGGCGACAGTCGAGCGCTTCGAGCGCATCGACATTCTCGTGAACAATGCCGGCATCAGCGGCGCGGTGCCCGACCGGATGAGCACGGACCACTTCGATCGCCTGATGGCGGTGAATGCGCGCGGCACCTTCCTTGGCGTGAAG
>JBDTQC010000096.1:0-9647 GCA_039932405.1 Ideonella sp. | reverse complement strand
TCGGTCTGATCGCCCTCGCCTATGTCTGCCTGACGATGGTTGTGAAACCGCTGCTCGGCTGGTCACGCCAGGCGCTGTCGACAGCGCAGCCCGGTGCCGAACTGGCACGCTTGCGGCTGCGCCTGGCGCTGGTCGCAGGCGTCGCCGCCGTTGCGTTGTTCGTCATTCCGCTGCCCTTTTCGAGCGTCTCGCCGGCCGTCGTCTGGTTGCCAGAAAAAGCCCAGCTTCGGCCCGAGGTCGATGGCTTCATTGCCGAGCTGCCGGTCACCGACGGCGCCGTGGTGAACAAGGGCGATCTGCTGGTCAGGCTTGAAAACCCGGAACTGTTGGCCAATCGCGACCAGCTCGCGAGCCGGCTTGAAGGCCTTCGGGTCGAACAATTTCTTCAGATGCTGCGCGACCCGAATGCAGCACAGAACCAGGTGCTCGAATCCGATCGCCTGCAGGCGGAGATCGATCGGCTGGACCAACGCATCGCCTTGCTGCAAGTGCGTGCTGCGACGGCTGGGCACCTGGTGAAGCCGACCCAGGCTGACCTGCTGGGCAGCTACGTGCGCCAGGGCAAGACCTTGGGCCATGTGCTGGCGCCCGACGATTTGCGAGTCCGCGCGGCGGTTGCCGGCCCCGATGCGTATCTGGTTCGATACCGCACCACACGGGTCGAAGTCAGGCTTGCCGATGCACCCGGCCAGGTGCTCGAAGCTCGGCGCAGTGGCGACATGCCGGCAGCCACCCGCCAGTTGCCGAGCATGGCGCTGACCGACCATGGCGGCGGCCCCCTCGCGACCGATCCAGCCGACAAGGACGGGCTGCAGAGCCTGGAACCGGTCTTCCTGATTGACCTGACCCTGGTCGGCAATCCGTTGAGCCGGGTTGGCGGGCGCGCCTGGGTGCGTTTCGACCACGGCAGCGAACCACTGGCGATGCAAGCCTGGCGTCATGCCTCTCAGTTGTTCCTGCGGCACTTTCAGCCTGAGGCCTGAGACGGTGCGAGCGCAGCGATCGATGAGCCCTGTCGATATCCCGATCCCGGGTCTGCTTTGGGGCGACTATCCCGAGCAGCGGGTCGAACCAAGACAACTGGCGCATCGCTGCACCGTGGCGCTGCGCACCGTCGGTGATCGCGTCGCCGAGCTGGGTAGCGCGATGCTCAAGCGCAGCGATGCTGGCTGGGTGGCCCAGGTCCACGCCGCGAAGGCCGATCTGGCGATATCGGGCATTGCTGCGTCCCGCAGCAAGGTGCAGGCTGCGCTGCTGCGCTCGGGTTTGCGTGGCAGCGCGCTGATTCAGGCCTTCGGTCTTGTCACACTGGCGACCGAAAGCCGGCTCGGCAAAACACCGTTCGATACCCAGTTGCTCGCGGCTCGCGCGGTGCTGGGCGGCAAGCTTGCCGAAATGGCCACCGGTGAAGGCAAGACGCTGGCCGTGGCACTGGCAGCCGCCGTCGGAGCCTTGGCTGGGATCCCGGTTCACGTGATCACTGCCAACGACTACCTGGTACGGCGCGACGCTTGCACCCTGCAGCCGATGTACGACTGGCTAAATCTGAGTGTCGGAACGGTCAGCCAACCGGACGATTCGGGCCATCGCGCCGCTGCCTACGCCTGCGACATCACCTATGTCACCGCTCGCGAACTGGTGTTCGACTATCTGCGCGACGCCTTGACCGGTACGCCAAAGCGGCGCCGCCGTGATGAACTGGCTGCTCCGCTGGCCCGGCTGCAAGCCCGCACGGTGGCGCCGGCACTGCTGCGTGGGCTGTGCATGGCCATCGTCGACGAAGCGGATGCAATCCTGATCGACGAGGCTCGGGTACCGCTGATCCTGTCGCGCCGCGCCGACAACGCAGACGCACATCGACATGCCCGTCAAGCGCTGGATTTTGCTCGTGGCCTGAGCCAGGGCAGCGATTTCGAATTGAACACAGGCGCGATGTCGGCCGACCTCACCGAGGCCGGCTGCGCACATCTCGCGCAGTTGGTGTTCGAAAAGGTCGATCACAACTCGTCAGCCGCCTGGCGAAACCGACTGCACCGCGAGCACGCCGTGGCTACGGCGTTGGCAGCCTTGCACCTGTACCGATGCGAGCGCCAGTATCTGGTGCGCGACGGCAAGATCCTGATCATCGACGAGACGACCGGCCGCATCGCCGAAGGGCGGGTCTGGTCGAAAGGCCTGCAGCAGTTCATCGAAATCAAGGAAGGCTGCGAACCCAGTCCGGCGATGGTCACGCTGGCGCAATTGACTTATCAGCGCTTTTTCCCGCGCTACGTCCGCCTTGGCGGGCTCAGCGGAACGCTGTTAGAAGCGCGCTCGGAGCTGATGTCGACCTACGATTGCTCGGTGCGCCGCATCGCGTTGCGCAAGCCCTGCCGCCGCAGCGTTGGCAAGTCCCGCCTGTTCCGCGACCAAGCCGCGCTGTGGCAGGCAGTGGCCGAACGGGTCGCGCAACTCCATGCGAATCAGCGCCCGGTGCTGATCGCCGCGGATTCGGTGGCCGAAGCGCAAGCCCTGGCAGAGCGGCTGGCCGCGCGCGACTTGCCTCATGCCGTCCTGCATGCACGCAATGACGGTGAAGAAGCGGCTGTGATCTCGCGCGCCGGCCAGCTCGGCGCGATCACGGTAACCACCAACATGTCGGGCCGCGGAACCGATATCGAACTCGGCCACGGTGTCGCCGAGCTCGGCGGGTTGCACGTGATCTGCTGCCAGCTGAACAGCGCACGCCGCATCGATCGCCAACTGGCCGGCCGGGCTGCCCGCCAAGGCGATGCCGGATCGGTCGAGACCATGCTGTCGCTCGACACGACGCTGCTTGCGCGCAGCCTGCCCGCGCCACTGATATCGCTGCTGCGCACCTGCACAGCTCGACTGCCCTCGTCGATGATCAACACGCTCACGCGCTGGCCGCAACGCGCCGAAGAGTGGAAACACCGCATCGAGCGGCGCCGTTTGATCGACCACGACGAACGCAGCGAACGCCAACTCGGCTTCGGCGGCGCGGCCGAGTGAACCCGCCCGGCACGAATCTTCGAATTCAACCACGCACCACCATGTCCAAGTACATCCTCACCACCGCAGCGCCGCGCAGCGTCTCGAGCAGGTCGCTGCAAGCGAGCCTTTGCGCCCTGGCCCTGTTGTCGACGCTGGCGTTTGTTCCCAGCCAAGCCGCACAGCCGCTGGGCTGCCTGATCGAAGCGGAGCGCACCACCGACGTCGGCAGCCCGGTGATCGGCATCATCGACCGCGTCGGCGTCGAGCGTGGCGATCGGGTCAAGAAGGGACAAATTCTGGCCGTGCTGCGTGCGCCGGTGGAACGCGCGAGCTTGAACGTCGCCAGCTCACGCGCCGCATCGAACGCCGAACTGCAGGCCGCATCGGCAGCTGCCAAATTCAACCAGGAGCGCCTGACCCGCGCCGAAGACCTGTTCCGGCAGAAATTCATCTCGCAGCAGGCCCTCGATCAGGCGCGCAGCGAAGCCGATTTGTCGGCGCAGAAGCTGATCCAGGCTCGCGAGCAGCGGATGGTGTCGATGCAGGAGCGCGAAGTCGCCTCGGCTCAACTCAGCCAGCGCACGATTCGCAGCCCGCTCGATGGCGTGGTTGCCGAGCGCTTTGTCTCGGCCGGCGAACGTGTCGACGACAAGCCGCTGCTTCGCATCGCCAAGGTCGACCCGCTGCGCGTTCAACTGGTCGTTCCGGTGGGGATGTACAACCAGGTGCTGCCGGGTGGCAGCGCCACTGTTTTCCCTGAACTGCCGGGCGCAGCCGCGGTGACCGCGCGAGTCTCGATGATCGACAAAGTGGTCGACGCGGCGAGCAATACCTTCCGGGTCCACCTCGAGCTGCCGAACCCGGATGGAGCCCTGCCTGCAGGCCTGCGCTGCAAGGCCGAGTTCAATTTTGCTGCAGCGCTCGCCAAAGTCGGCGCAGCGGCCGCCAACTGAGCCACCTGTAACTGTCAGCCCGACCCATGGCATTCCTGGCTCGACGTTCGGCCGAACGCCCTCGTCTGCTCGTCGAGGAGCTCGAGCCGCGCATTCTCTACTCGGCGGATGCCGCGGCGCTGCTCGGCCTGGCCGGCGGTGCGCCGAGTGCACAGGTCCGCGAATTCGAAGCGCCGGCCTGGAACCCGACCACGCCATCAAGCCAGAACCAGGCGACGAACGCGCGCGAAATCATCTTCATCGACAGCCGTGTTCCTGATGCAGACAAGCTCGCAGACGAGTTGATGGCGCAACGCAGCGGTTCGAACACCTTCGATGTGGTCATCATCGACGCCGAAGAAGACGGCGTTGCCCAGATCAGTCGCGCGCTCGCGCACGAGCAAAATCTTGCGGCGATCCACATCATCTCGCACGGCAGCGAGGGTGCCATCGAGATCGGCAATGGCAGGCTCGACAGCGAGCGGCTGGCAGTCGATGAGCAAGCCGTGGCACGCTGGGGGCAGTCGCTAGCCGCGGGTGGAGATCTGCTGCTTTACGGTTGCGAGGTTGCCCGGGGCAGCGCTGGCGAGTCGTTCGTCCGCAGCCTGGCATCGCTGACAGGTGCCGATGTCGCAGCCAGCTCGGACCGCACGGGATCGGTATCCATCGGCGGCAACTGGACACTCGAATATGCCACTGGAACCGTCCATTCGCGGCTGACTGCCAGCAGCTTCGAGCGTCTGGACTGGAGCGGCCTGTTGGTCACGTATACGGTAACCAGCACCGCGGACACCGCCGTTGCGGGCACCCTGCGCTGGGCCATCACCCAGGCCAATGCATCGGTCGGCGTAGCCGACACCATCGACTTCAACATCGCCGGCACGGGCATTCATACCATCAACATCGGTTCTGCACTGCCCACGATCAGCGACAAGGTGACCTTCGACGCCACCACCGACGACAGTTTCGCGGCCAACGGCAGCCGCCCGGCGATCATCCTGGACGGCAATGACCTGGCCGGCAATGGCCTGACCCTCGGCGCCAACGCAGACGGAAGCACCATCCGCGGCATGGTGATCCGCGATTTCAGCGGGAGCGGTATTTCCATCGTCGCCGGCTCCGATAACAACCTGATTGTCGGCAACTATGTCGGCCGACTCACCGCCACTGGCACCGACGCCGGCGCGGCGGAAGCCAACGGCGACCGGGGCATCGAAGTCTTCGGGGCCGGCAATACGATCGGCGGCCTGACCGCCGCCGATCGCAATGTGGTTGCCGGCAACACGAACGACGGCATCGCCCTGGACGGTGCGTCGGCACACGACAACCTCGTGCTCGGCAACTTCGTCGGCATCAATGCCAATGGCGTTGCAACGATTGTCAACGGTGCGCAGGGCGTCTACATTGGTAGCGGCGCCGCGAACAATACCGTCGGCGGCACCGTGGCCGGTGCGGCCAACGTGATCGGCGGCAGCGCGTTTGCCGGCGTGGAGATCAATGGCGCCGGCAGCACCGGCAACAAGGTTCAGGGCAACTTCATCGGAACCGATGTTGGCGGAACACTGAACCTGGCCAATGGCAACAACGGCGTGTACCTCGTCAATGGTGCGAGTGGCAACCTGATCGGTGGCACGGTGGCGGGCGCCGGCAATACCGTGGCGTTCAATATCGACCGCGGCGTCGTTGCCGCCGGAAATACGACCCTCGGCAATGCGCTCCTTGGCAACACCATCCACTCGAATGGATCGATTGGCATCGATCTGGGGTGGAACGGCATTACAGCCAACGACGCAACCGTCAACATGGATTCGGACAGCGGTCCCAACGGGCTGCAGAACTTCCCGGTGCTGACCTCGGCGAACTCGAACGCAAGCGGCACGACCATCGTCGGCACGATCAACTCCAACGCCAACACGACCCTGCGCATCGAGTTTTACGGCAACCGGCCAACGATTGCCGACACGCCGAACGGCGAGGGTGAGCGCTACCTGGGCTTCATGACCGTCACCACGGACGGCGCAGGCAACGCGTCGGTCAACACAACGCTGAGCAATGTGTGGGTCAACAGCGGCGATCGGATCACCGCCACCGCCACCGTTCAAACAGCCGGCCCCACGTACGGCTCGACATCGGAGTTCGCGGCCAACATCGCGGTCACTTCCACCGGCATCGTCGTCGTCGACACCGCCAGCGACACCTACGACGCGGGCGTGGCCAGTGGCTCGGTGACGATTGCCACGCTGGGCGCGAGCCGAGGCGCGGATGGCCGCATCTCCTTGCGTGAAGCGCTCTATGCGGTCAACAACACGGCCAACGTCGGTACACCGGACAAGATCGTCTTCAACATCGCCGGCACCGGCGTGCATTCGATCAACCTCGGGTCGATCCTGCCTTCGATCAGCGGTGCGGTGATCATCGATGCCAGCACCGACGACAGCTTTGCAGCGCAGGCCAACCGACCGGCGATCGCCCTGAATGGCGGCGGCACGATCCAGGACGGCCTGCAACTCTACGGCGCCGCATCGGGCGGAAGCACCGTTCGCGGCCTGATCATCCAGAACTTCACGCAAGACGGCGTCGACATCGCGACCAGCAATGGCAACACCATCGCCGGCAACTGGATCGGCCTCAACACGGCGGGGACCGGCGCGGCAGGCAACCAGCAAGGCGTGAACATCTATAACGCGAACAACAACCTGATCGGCGGCAGCACGATTGCCGATCGCAACGTGATTTCTGCAAACAGCGGTGCCGGAATCTACGTCGACACCAACAACGGCAGCAGCACCGGCAACCTCATACGCGGCAACTACATCGGAACCGATGCCGCCGGGTCAGCTGCCGTCGGCAACGGCATTAACGGCGTATTCATAAATGCCGCGAACAACACCGTTGGCGGCACCTCGGTTGGCCAAGGCAATGTGATCTCGGGCACCACGACTGCCAGTGGCCTTCAGCTGGGTACACCAGCCTCCGGCAGCCTGATCGCCGGCAACCTGATCGGACTGAACGCTGCAGGCACCGCGGCCATCGGCAACGCCGGGGCGGGCATCTACGTCTTCTCCGGCAGCAACACCTTCGGCGGCATCACTGCGTCGGCACGCAACGTCATTGCAGGCAACGGGAAGCAAGGCGTCATGTTCGACGGCGCTTCGGCGAGCAGCAATGTGGTGATCGGCAACTACATCGGCACCGACGCAACCGGTATGTTCGACCTGAACGGCGCCGTCTCCGACACGGTCCAGACCGGTTTGGTCATGTACAACGGCTCGAGCCACAACCGCATCGGCACCGATGCCAACGGCAGCAACGACGCGGCAGAGCGCAACATCATCTCGGGCAACAACTGGTTCGGCGTCGAATTCATCGGCAGCGGCACGACGGGCAACGTGGTGCAAGGCAACTACATCGGCACCGACGCGACCGGGCTCGCACCGATCGGCAACGCCGGAGGTGGCGTCTCGTTCTGGGACAGCGCTTCGAGCAATCAGCTGGGATCCGGGCTCACCGGCGCAGGCAACGTGGTGTCGGGCAATGCCGCCATGGGCGTGCTGCTGGCCAATGGATCGATCAACAACAAGGTGCAGGGCAACACCATCGGGCTGGGTGCCACTTTATCGGCGGTGACGGGCAATGTGATCGGCACCGACAACAACGGCAGCAACGACGCCGGCGAGCGCAACGTCATATCGGGCAATGCAAACGGTGTGGTGTTGTCGGATCTACAGATCAGCAACAACACGGTCGCAGGCAACTACATCGGCACCGATGCGACCGGGCTGCTGGCGCGTGCCAACACCGGCGACGGCATCCGCATCGAAAACGGCGCCAACGCCAATTTGATTGGCGGCAGCAGCACGGCGCAGCGCAACGTCGTCTCGGGCAACGGCCAGGACGGCATTCAAGTCGACGGCGAGGCCAGCGACAACAACCTCGTCAGGGGCAACTGGGTCGGCGTGAACGCCGCGGGCACGGCGCCTCTGGGCAACGGCGGTGACGGCATCTTCATCAACGCCGGTGCGGACAACACAGCCATCGGCGGCACGGGCGCGAACGAAGGCAACTGGCTGGCGGGCAACAGCTTTGTCGGCATCGAATTGGATGGCGCATCCAGCGGCACATCGATTCTCGGTAACCGCATTGGCACCGATCTGGCCGGCACCGCCAATTGGGGACACCAACAAAGCAGCATCCTGCTGGAAAACGGCGCCACGGGCACAACGATTGGCGGCACATCGCTGGCAGCCGCCAACGTCATTGCCTTCAGCGGTCAAGGCGGCACCTATACCGCGGGTATCGAGGTGCTAGGCAGTGCGACGACGGGCAATGCCTTTCTGCAAAACGCGATCTACAGCAACGTGGGCCCGGGCATCGACCTTAACCAAGATGGTGTGACTGCCAATGACGCGGGCGATTTCGACAGCGGCGCAAACAATCTGCAGAACTTCCCGGTGCTGACCTCCGCCATCACCGATGGTGCCGGCAAGCTGGGCGTGCAGGGCACGCTCGAAAGCAGCGCCAACAGCTACTACCGACTTGATTTCTTTGCCAGCGCAAGCGCGGACGCCAGCGGCTACGGCGAGGGCCAAACCTACCTCGGCTTTTTCAACGTGACTACCGATGGCTCGGGCAACGCCAGCTTTGTAGCGCCCTTGAATGCCAGTGTGGCGCTGGGTGCAGCGGTGAGCGCCACTGCCACCAATAGCAATGCCGCTTTCAACGCCTTCACCGACACCTCGGAATTTGCCCTCAGCGTCACTGCCAGCCAACCGGTGGCGCCGATCAATACGGTGCCAGCCCCACAGAGCACCAACGAAGACACGTCCAAAGTGTTCTCGGCAGCCAATGGCAATGCCATCAGCATCAGCGATGCCGACGCAGGTGGCGCCAACAACCAGATCACCGTGTCGGTGACCAACGGCACGCTGACGTTCGCAAGCGTATCGGGGCTCACGTTCACCCTCGGCGACGGCACGGCGGATGCCACGATGACGCTGCGCGGCACGGCTGCGGCCATCAACACCGCCTTGAACGGGCTGAGCTTCAACCCCACCGCCAATTACAACGGCGGCGCAGTGCTGACCCTGGCCACCAAGGATTCGGTGCTGCTGAGCCTGGACATCGACACCGGGCTGCTGGGCCGCTATGCGTTCGAGAGCACCGGCAACCCGGGATTGGACAGCAGCACGGCGTCCGGCAACAACGCGGCTACCGTGGGTGTCACCGAATTGGTGGACGGCGCGCGCGGCAAGGTGATCTCGCTGGACGGCTCGTCCAACAGCAACTTGCAAATCTCGGGGCGCTTCGGTAACCCTGGCGACGTGACCTTGGCCGCGTGGGTGAACCTGAGCGCCGTTGACAGCGCGGGTGCGGTGATCTTTTCACTCGGCGACAGCGTGAGCCTGACGGTGAACGCACTGGGCCAACCGCGCGGCTTCTACTACAACGGCAGTGTCTTTACGGCCACGACTTACAACACCAACCTCATCGGTGCCGGCTGGCATCACCTGGCCTTCGCGTTCAGCGACTCCGGTATCAGCAGCACCCTGTATCTGGATGGCATCGCAGTGGGCAGCCAGGCTGTGGCCGACAGCATCAGCTACACCCTGGGAACGAACAGCACCATTGGCACCCACGCCAACGGTTCGACAAGCTGGGATCTCAACGGCAAGATCGACGACGCCCGCATCTACAACCGCGCGCTAACCGCCAACGAAATCG
>JBDTQC010000095.1:0-9657 GCA_039932405.1 Ideonella sp. | reverse complement strand
TTCGAGATGAATGTTCGAACCTGCGGATAGACCTTCTCGCGCCAGCGCCGTCCGGAGAAGATGCCATAGTGACCCGCACCTTCGACGTCGTAGTGGTATTGGTTCTCCTTGGCTATGCCGGTGCACAGGCCGTGAGCGGCCCGCGTCTGACCTGCACCCGAGATGTCGTCGAGTTCGCCCTCGATGCTGAGCAACGCGGTGGTCTTGATATCTTGAGGACGCACCAGCTTGCCATCCACGACCCAGGTGCCGTTGACCAGCGCGAAGTCCTGGAACACGATCTTGATCGTATCGAGGTAATACTCGGCGGGCATGTCGAGCACGGCGTTGTATTCGTCGTAGAAATCGCGGTGGAAATCGGCGCTGCTGCCGTCGCCGCGGATCAGGTCCAGAAAGTAGTCGTAATGCGACTTCATGTGCCGATCCGGATTCATGGATATGAAACCGGTGTGCTGCAGAAAGCCCGGGTAGACGCGTCGGCCTGCGCCTGGATAGTTGACCGAGACACGGTGAACCACGTTGTTTTCAAACCACTCGTGGCTCTTGTTGGTCGCCAGGTTGTTGACGGCTGTCGGGCACAGCCGCGCATCGATCGGGCCGCCCATCATCGTCATCGTGATCGGGGTCGGCTCACCTGCGCTCGCCATCAACGAAATCGCTGCCAGAACCGGGACCGTCGGCTGGCAGACCGAGATCACGTGCACATCGGGGCCGATGTGGCGGATGAAGTCCTGCACATAGTGCACATAGTCGTCGAGGTGAAAGGGGCCGGCTTCGAGGGGCACCATCCGTGCATCAGTCCAATCGGTGATGAAGACCTTGTGATCGGCCAGCATCGCGCGCACGGTTTCGCGCAACAGGGTGGAATGGTGTCCGGATAATGGCGCGACGATCAGCACGGTCGGCTGTGTCTTCATCAACTCCAGAGCCACCGCGTCGTCAGTGAATCGCTTGAACCGCACCAGGCGGCAGAACGGCTTGTTGACCGCAATCTGTTCCTGCACGGCCACATCCGTGCCGGCTACCTGCGCCGAGCGAATGTTGAATTCGGGCTTTTCGTATTCCTTGGCCAGCCGATTCAGCAGATCGAATCCGGCAGCAACGCGGGGTGAGCCGGGAAGCGTGGCGAAAGGCGACAGCTTGTTGCTGTACAACTTGGCGGTGGCGCTGGCGAACTCTGCGAACGGGCTGAGCAGGGCTCGTTGGGTCTCATACCACTGGTAAAGCATGCAGTCTCCTGATGCCGATTTCTGCGCGATGTTCGCGCAACTCGGGCAAGTTGTTACCGATTATTATGCTGCAGTGCAACATAAAAGTCATGCGACTTGTCGGAATTGTTCGCAATTGTTTTGCAGCGGGCAGGTCAACGACCGATGATTCCACGCCAACGAGTCGAACGGCCGTTGCAAAAACGGCCTTTCTTCTCGCCATTTCACGCGCGGCGAGCGGTCAGCACACTGCGGCAATCGCCTTGACGACGGCTTTGATGTTGTGCTGGTTGACCGCCGCCAGACAGATTCGACCCGATTCGAGGCCATAAATTCCGAATTCCTGGCGCAATCGCAACATCTGGTCGCGGCCCAGCCCAGAGTAGCTGAACATGCCCTTTTGCTGGGTGATGTGATCCATGCTGCGGATTCCAGCCGCATGGAGGCTTTCCACCATCAGGCTGCGCATCTGCTTGATTCGCATGCGCATGGCAGACAGTTCGTCCTCCCACATCGCCCGCAGTGCAGGCGTTGTCAACACATGAGCAACCACCTGGGCGCCGTGGGTTGGCGGATTGGAATAATTGGTGCGGATGACGATTTTCAACTGGCTCATCACGCGGGAAGCGTCGTCCTTGCTGGCGCAGACGACGCTGAGTGCACCGACCCGCTCGCCGTAGAGTGAAAAACTCTTCGAGAAAGATGTCGATACGAAAAAATCGATGCCGGCGTCGATAAATTGGCCGATCACCGCGCCATCTTCTGCCAGGCCGTCGCCAAACCCCTGGTAGGCCATGTCAAGGAATGCCACCAGTCGGCGCGCCTTCACGGTGTCGATGACCTTCAACCACTGCTGCGGCGACAGGTCGTAACCCGTGGGGTTGTGACAGCAGGCATGTAGTACGACGATGGTGCCCGCGGCGCTGCCATCCAGTGCGCCCAGCATGGCCTCGAAATCGATGCCGCGCCGGCTGGCGTCGTAGTACGGGTAAGTCGACACCTCGAAGCCCGCTTCGGAAAACAAGCCCCGGTGGTTCTCCCAGCTCGGGTCGCTGATCAGCACCTTGGCCTCGGGGCTCAGGTGGCGCAGGAAATCGGCACCGACCTTCAAGCCACCAGTGCCGCCGAGCGCCTGGATCGTGGCGACGCGGCCTTCGGCAACGGCCGCGCTGGATGTGCCGAATACCAGCGCCTGCACCGCCTTGTCGTAGGCGGCGATGCCGTCCATCGGCAGATAGCCGCGTGGCTTCGGTGCTTCTTGCAACTGCCGTTCGGCCTCGGCAACACATTTCAGCAGCGGCAACTTGCCGTTCTCGTCGGTGTAGACCCCAATCCCGAGGTTGACCTTGGCCGGATTGGGGTCGGCATTGAATTGTTCGGACATCCCGAAGACCGGGTCGCGGGGTGCCATTTCGACGGCGGCGAAAAGCGATGCCATGGGGAAATCCTTCGAAGCATGTGAAGCGAAAAGCGCCGCAGCGATTGTCCGAAGTCGTCGCTGCGGACATCGGCAACGGATTCGGCTACTCTTTGCGGTTGCCCACCATTTTGGCGGGCCGGAACAGCCGGAGATTTTATCTGTGATGAACAAACCCGAGCGCGAGTCGCTGATTCAGGATCCGGCATCGGCACCTGTTGCCTCGCTGGTCGATGGGGCCGATTCCGCCGTCACGGGCCACTTCGTCGATTTTCCGGATTCGCCGTTCAAGCTGTTTCAGCCCTACGCGCCCGCAGGCGATCAGCCGACGGCGATCACCAGCCTGGTCGAGGGCATCGGTGAGGGGTTGAGCTTCCAGACCTTGCTGGGCGTCACCGGCTCCGGCAAGACTTTCACGATGGCCAACGTGATTGCGCGCATCGGCCGGCCGGCGATCGTCTTCGCACCCAACAAGACACTCGCCGCGCAGCTGTACAGCGAGTTTCGTGAATTCTTCCCGAAGAACGCAGTCGAGTATTTCGTCAGCTACTACGACTATTACCAGCCTGAGGCGTATGTGCCGCAGCGTGACCTGTTCATCGAGAAAGACAGCTCGATCAACGAGCACATCGAGCAGATGCGGCTGTCGGCCACCAAAAGCCTGCTCGAACGGCGCGACGTGGTGATCGTCGCCACCGTCAGCGCGATCTATGGCATCGGCAACCCGGCCGACTACCACCGCATGGTGATGACGGTGCGTGCCGGCGACAAGATGGGTCAGCGCGACATCATCGCGCAGCTGATCCGGATGCAATACCAGCGCAACGAAGTCGATTTCGGGCGCGGTACCTTCCGTGTGCGCGGCGATGTGATCGACGTCTTTCCGGCTGAACATTCCGAGCTGGCGATTCGCATCGAGCTGTTCGACGACGAGATCGAATCGCTGCAGCTGTTCGACCCGCTGACCGGGCGGATCCGCCAGAAGATCCCGCGCTTCACCGTCTATCCGTCCAGCCACTATGTGACCCCGCGCGACCGTGTGGTCGTCGCGATCGAGACCATCAAGGAAGAGCTGCGAACGCGGCTGGCCGAACTGGTCGGTTTGGGCAAGCTTGTCGAAGCCCAGCGGCTCGAGCAGCGCACCCGCTTCGACCTCGAGATGATGCAGGAGATCGGTCATTGCAAGGGGATCGAGAACTACACCCGTCACCTGTCGGGATCGGCCCCCGGGGAACCGCCCCCGACGCTGGTCGATTACCTGCCACCCGACGCGTTGATGTTTTTGGACGAAAGCCATGTGCTGATCGGCCAGCTCGGCGGCATGTACAACGGCGACCGGGCGCGCAAGACGACCCTGGTCGAATACGGATTTCGCTTGCCCAGCGCGCTCGACAACCGGCCGCTGAAGTTCGAGGAATTCGAGAAGAAGATGCGCCAGGTGGTATTCGTATCGGCGACGCCAGCCGCATATGAAAAAGAACACGCTGGCCAGGTGGTCGAACAGTTGGTTCGACCGACCGGGCTGGTCGATCCGGGCATCGAGGTGCGGCCGGCCAGTCAGCAGGTCGATGATGTGCTGCAGGAAATCCGCGAACGGGTCGACAAGAACGAGCGCGTGCTGATCACGACCTTGACCAAACGCATGGCCGAGCAGCTGACCGACTACCTGGCCGACAACGGCGTCAAGGTGCGCTATCTGCACAGCGATGTCGATACCGTCGAGCGGGTCGAGATCCTGCGCGATCTGCGGCTGGGCAGCTTCGATGTACTCGTCGGCATCAACCTGCTGCGCGAGGGCCTGGACATTCCCGAGGTGTCGTTGGTGGCGATTCTGGATGCCGACAAGGAAGGTTTTCTGCGCAGCGAGCGCAGCCTGATCCAGACCATCGGCCGCGCCGCACGCAACATCAACGGCAAGGCCATTCTTTACGGTGACAGGATCACCGAATCGATGCGCCGGGCGATCGATGAAACCGAGCGCCGGCGCGATCGCCAGATTGCCCACAACCTGGCACAAGGCATTACACCGCGCAGCATCAGCAAGCGCATCAAGGAGTTGATCGACGGCGTTTATGGCGACAAGCCGGGCAAGGACGACGCGAAGGCGATGCATGCCGCCGATGTCGGTGCCCTCAGCGAAAAGGATCTGGCACGGCGCATCAAGGTTCTCGAGAAGCAGATGTTCGACCATGCAAAGAACCTGGAGTTCGAGAAGGCAGCGCGAGCGCGCGACGAACTCGCCGCGCTGCGCGAACAGGCTTTCGGCGCTGCAGGCAGCGACAATATCCCACCCGTAACGGCTTGATGAACACCGCGAATCGGCCGTTCCCGTAGCAGGCGGGTATACCCCTTCAGTCGATCGCGGGGTCTCTTCTAGAATGATTTTTGTGCACTTTCACAAGTCGCGCACTTCGATGTGGCGGCAATTTTCCAGTACCAGGAGTCTTGTTCATGGTTCAGTCCCGTCGCGCCGCTTCGGCGGCAGCGAATGCCGACGATGATTCGAAATTGCTGCCCGGTCAGCGCCTTCTGAAGAAATATCCCAATCGCCGGCTCTACGACACCGAAACCAGCAGCTACATCACGCTGGCCGACGTCAAGCGAATGGTTCTGGATACCCAGGATTTTGTCGTTCGCGACGCCAAGACCGGTGAAGACCTGACGCGCAGCATCCTGCTGCAGATCATTCTCGAAGAGGAGACCGGTGGCGTGCCGATGTTTTCATCGGGTGCGCTGGCGCAGATCATCCGCTTCTATGGCAATGCGATGCAGGGTTTGATGGGCCCTTATCTTGAAAAGAACCTGCTGTCGTTCGGCGAGATACAGGCGCGTTTTGCCGAGCAGTCGAAGGGCCTCTACGATCCGAAAGTGATGTCGCCGGAATTGTGGACGCAGTTTTTGACCGGCCAGGCACCGGCGGTGCAGAACCTGATGGGCAATTACCTCGAGCAATCGCGCAACGTCTTCGAGAAGATGCAGGAGCAGATGAAACAGCAGACCGAGACGCTGTTTCCGGGCATCAAGCCGCCAAAACGCTGAGCGGCGCTGGCCGGCCGTTCACGCGTTCTGCATTTGCCTTCATCCCCGCGTTGTTGACACGGGCATCGCTGCGATGCCCTCAGGCTGGCATGGGTGATGCCTCGTCATCAATCGAACTTGACGCCCGATTCCTTGACCACGCGCGCCCAGCGCTCCTTCTCGCCCTTGATGAAGGCGCCGAACTGAGCTGACGTTCCGGGGCGCGGTTCAGCGCCGAGTTTCGCGAGGCGGGCTTGCATGTCAGCAGTTGCAAGCAGCTTGGTCACCACGCCATGGAGGGTCGCGACGACTGCGGGCGGCGTCGCGGCCGGTGCTGCCATTCCCTGGTAGGAGCCGGTCTCGAAGCCGGGCATACCGGCCGCTTCGGCAACAGTGGGAACGTCGGGTGCAGCCGAAAAGCGCTTGCCGCTCGAGAGGGCCAAGGCTTTCAATCTGCCCGCCTGAACCAGCGGCCACGTCGCGACCATGCCATTGAAGATCACATCGGCTTGGCCGGCGACCACGTCGTTGAGTGCCTGTGATCCGCCCTTGTATGGAACGTAGGTCCAGGTGATGCCATTGCGAAGGGCAAATTCGATGCCGGCAAGATGGTTGGCGCCGCCGGTACCCGAGTTGGCAAAGTTGAGCGAGTTGGGCTTGGACTTGGCCAGTGCGATCAGCTCGCGCACATCCTTCACCGGCAATTGCGGGCTGACGGCCAGCACGTGCGGCGAGTACGCCACCATCGCAACCGGTGCGAAGTCCTTCACCGGATCGAAGGGCAGTTTGGGAAATACGCTCGGCGCAATCGCCAGCGAGCCGACGTCGGTCAGCAACAGAGTGAGCCCGTCGGCAGGTGCCTTGGCCACGTAGTCCGAGCCTAGATTGCCGGTGGCGCCAGGCCGGTTCTCGACGATGACATTGGCACCGAGCTGTTCAGCCATCCCAGGGGCCAGCATGCGAGCCAGGATATCGGACGTCCCACCCGGCGGGTTCGGCACGATGATCTTGATCGTCTTGCCCGCAAAGACGGCACTGCCGGGCTCGATCGCCCAGGCCGCTGGCGAACCGATCAGACCGGCCAACAGGGCAGCTGCCGAAGTGATGAGGGTGCGACGATGGCGAGCATTGATGTGCATGGATGTCTCCTTTTGATGGCGGTGAGTGGACGGTGAATCGAGGTGCTTGTCGTTCCGATGTCAGTGACGCGTGATGCGTGGGCGCGCGTCATGCGGGTGTCAATGGATCAGGGCCGCTTGCCGCATTCGGCACTCTCCCGGGTCCAGCGGCGCGCCTGTTCGCTCAGGGTCAGGCCGAGGCCAGGCCGGGTCGGCACCAGCATCCGGCCGTCGCGGATCTGCATGCGCTCCTCGAACAGCGGTTCCAGCCAATCGAAGTGCTCGACCCAGGGCTCGCTCGGATAGGCCGCAGCCAAGTGCACATGCAACTCCATGGCGAAGTGCGGCCCCAGCATCAGGCCGGCGTGTTCGGCCAGTGCCGCAATCTTCAGAAATGGGGTGATGCCGCCGACGCGCGGCGCATCGGGCATCAGGTAGTCGGCGGCGCGATGGCGGATCAGGTCGCCGTGCTCGGCGGCACTCGTGAGCATTTCGCCGGTGGCAATGGGCGTGTCGAACTGCACCGCCAGCGCCGCGTGGCCTTCGTGGTCATAGGCGTCCAGCGGCTCCTCGATCCAGACCAGGTTGAACTGTTCGAAGATGCGGCACATGCGCTGGGCCGTCGGGCGATCCCACTGCTGGTTGGCGTCCACCATGATGGGCACCGCGTCACCCAGATGCTTGCGAACCGCCTCGACCCGCCGCACATCGAGCGCGCCGTCGGGCTGCCCCACTTTCAGCTTGATGCCGCCGATGCCGCGCTCCAGCGAAGCCGCGGCGTTCACCAGCAGCTGGTCGGTCGGTGTGTGCAGGAAGCCGCCCGAGGTGTTGTAGCAGCGCACCGATTCGCGATGCGATCCCAGCAGCTTCGCCAGCGAAAGGCCGGCGCGCCTGGCTTTCAGGTCCCACAGCGCCACGTCGAAGGCGCCGATGGCCTGTGCCGACATGCCGCTGCGGCCCACCGAGGCGCCGGCCCAGCACAGCTTGTCCCACAACCGTGAGATGTCGCTGGGGTCCTCGCCGATCAGTGACGGCGCGATTTCCTTCGCGTGCGCGAACTGGCCGGGGCCGCCCGCGCGCTTCGAATAGCTGAAGCCCAGCCCCTGGTGGCCTTGCTCGGTCTCGATCTCGGCGAACAGCATGACGATCTCCGTCATCGGCTTCTGGCGCCCCGTCAGCACCTTGGCGTCGCTGATCGGATTGGCCAGGGGCAGGTAGCAGGAGGAGACCTTGACCTGGGCGATGCGGTCGCCCGCAGCAGTCGTCGTCGTCATGGAGTTTCTTGAAACAGAGTTGGGATGAGTGCGCGAGCGTTGCCGGTCACTCGAGCTTGAGTCCGGCCTTGCTGACCACCGCCGCCCAGTGCTTCATTTCGACATCGACGAATCGCGTGATCTCAGGCGGCGCCATCGTCGAGACCTCGGCGCCTTGCGCCACCAGTTGCTCGCGCACGGCGGGCAGGCGGATCACGCGCAGCAGCTCCGCGGAAATTCGCGCCAGCACGGCCGGCGGCATGCCCATGGGCGCCAGCACGCCCTGCCAGGTTCCGGATTCGAAGCCCGGCAGGGTTTCGGCGATGGTCGGCACGTCGGGCAACAGCGCGACACGCGTGAGCTTGGAGACGGCCAGGATCTTCAGCCGCTTGGCCTGGACGAACGGCAGCGTCGCCAGCATGCCGTTCATCAGCACATCGGTCTGGCCGGCGATGGTGTCGTTGATGGCCTGCGAACCGCCCTTGTAGGGAACGAACGCCCACTTGGCCTGGGTTCGCTCCGCGATCTGCACGCCCGCCAGGTGGGGCGCGCTGCCCAGGGCCGTGACGGCGAACGACAGCGGTTTGCGCTGCGACAGTGCCACCAGTTCCTTCAGGTTGTTGACCGGCACTGAAGGATGCACCACCAGCAGATGGGGCGAGTAGGCGAGCATCGCGACGCCCTGCAGGTCTTTGGCCGGATTGAAGGGCAGCTTGTAGAAGGCAGGGCTGATCGCCAGGGCGCGCACGTCGCACAGCAGCAGCGTGTGGCCGTCGGCGGGCGCCTTGGCCACGAAGTCGGCGCCGATGTTGCCGTTGGCGCCCACCTTGTTCTCGACGATGACGGAAGTTCCGAGGGCTTCCGCCAACGGCGCCGAGATGGCACGGGCAATGATGTCGGAAGACCCGCCAGCCGTGAACGGGACGATGATCTTCAGCGGTTTGCCCGAGAGGTCGACCTTGGCCGAAGGTGCGGGCGCTGCATGGAGGCTTGCGCCGCCCAAAGCGGCAAGGGTTGCCAGCGCGGCACGACGACTGACGCCGGGGGAGGTGGGGGCGATTTTCTTCAAGAATGTTCCTTCGTGTTTGACAACGTTGTCATTTCGCGCTGCGATGCAGGATGGAAAGGCCCGGGCCGAGCCGGTCGGCCGCCCTCACCCGGTGTCGATTGCAGAAAAAAACCCTTTGACGGCAATCGATCCCGGCGTATGGTAACGTTGTCATTATTGCCTGTCAAGCCGCGAGAAATGTCCTCTTCCTCCCCCTCGAAAGCCGCCACGCTTCACGACGTCGCTCGTGAAGCCGGCGTGTCGCTGATCACGGCGTCGCGGGCGTTGAGCAATCCGGCCCTGGTCTCGGACAAGACGATCGCACGGGTGCGCAAGGCCGTGGAGCTGACCGGCTACATCCCCAACCTGCTGGCCGGCGGACTGAAGTCGCGGCGCAGCCTGATGGTCGCGGGGCTGGTGCCGACCATCTCGGTGCCGCAGTTCCTGCCGACCGTCAAGGCGCTGACCGAGACCCTGGACGCGGCCGGCTACCAGTTGATCCTGGGCCAAAGCGGCTACGACCATTCGCGCGACGAGAAACTGCTCAACACGATGCTCAGCCAGCGGGTGGTTCACTTCCCACTGATGGCTGGGC
>JBDTQC010000094.1:0-9722 GCA_039932405.1 Ideonella sp. | reverse complement strand
AGAAGGAAATCCAGAAGGCGCTCGACAACCTGGTGCAGGGCCGCACCACGATCGCGATCGCGCACCGGCTGTCGACCTTGCGCCGCGCCGATCGGCTGGTGGTGATGGACCGCGGCCGGATCGTCGAAGTCGGCTCACACGACGAACTGATCGAGCGCCAGGGTGCCTATTGGCGGCTCTATGAAGCGCAGGCGCGCCAGGTCGACACCGAAGCCGACGACCGAGAACGGCGCAACAACCTGATCAACGAAGCCGAGCTGACCAGCGCAGTGAGTCCGGCCCAGCCATGACCAAGCCATCGCCCACCAGCCCCGCCTTCGAACTGCAGCGCGACGAGTTCGGCCGCCTGATGCTGCGTACCGAGTCCGGGGTCGCTGCCGAGGAGGTGTCGCCGGTGCGCGCCTTCCCGTTGGCCGCGCCGCAGGAAGGCATTTCGCTGCTCGGCAGCGACGGGCACGAGCGCCTATGGATCGCCCGCCTGTCGGAGCTGGCGCAGGCGCCGCGCGAGCTGATCAGCGAGGCACTTGCCGAAGCCGAATTCCTGCCGCAAATCCTGCGCATCCGCAGCGTTTCGACCTTCTCGACCCCGAGCAAATGGGCCATCGACACCGACCGCGGCCCCACCGAGCTGCTGCTGAAAGGTGAGGAGGACATTCGCCGGCTGCCCGCAGGCGGATTGCTGATTGCCGACGCGCAGGGGCTGCAATTTGCCGTCGATGATCCGAAGGTGCTCGATCGCCACTCACGCAAACTGCTGGAGCGGTTTCTTTAGAGAAGAGCGGCTGCACGGCCACGCAGGTCGCTGTGGTGCGCGGCGATGGCACCGATCGCGTAGGACGCGCTTGACGACAAGACGCGACAAATGCCGATTGCGGGCTTCACGTTGCCCTTCTAAGGTCAGCCAACATACAACCGCGGATGCCCGCATGGCAAGCGCGGGATCGGACTGGCCAACTGGAGCGCCCCATGAAAAGACTTCTCAAGACCGCCCTCGCTCTGACGACACTCGCCGCAGCAGCGCAAGCATCGGCGCAGGTCATCTTCTACGAAAATGACCAGTTCGGCGGCCGCAATTTCACGACCGACCGCGAAGTGCGCAACTTGAAGCGTTTCGGCTTCAACGACTTGGCGTCATCGGTGGTTGTCGAATCGGGCAACTGGGAAGTTTGTGAACAAGTGAGATTCGGCGGGCGCTGCATGGTTCTGCGTCCTGGCCGCTATTCGTCGCTTGCCGCCACCGGATTGAACGATCGCATTTCGTCGGTCAAGGAAGTCGGCCGCGATGCACGGGTCGCCGACAACCGTTACGCGCCGATGCCGGCCGCCGCAGGGCAGATCCAGTTCTACGAACACGACAACTTCCAGGGCGCATCGATCACGTCAGCCGACGACATTGCCGACTTGCGCCGCTCCGGTCTGAACGACCGAATATCGTCGATCGTCGTCAACAGCGGTACCTGGCAGCTTTGCGACGACGCGAGCTATCGCGGGCGCTGCGTCACGCTGGCTCCTGGGCAATACCCGAGCCTGGCAACCATGGGCTTGAACGACCGGCTTTCATCGGCCCGCCAGCTCGAACAGGGCGGATCACGCGACGGATCACGCGCCAATCGCGCCCCAATCGCGGCCGCTTCGGCCACCCTGTGGGAGCGTGGCTACTTCGAAGGTCCGTCATTCAAGACCCAGCAAGCGATTGGCAATTTTCAACGGGCCGGTTTGAGCAACCGGGTGCAATCGGCCGAGATCATCGGTGCGGCCTGGGAGGTCTGCCCCAACCCGCAGTTCGGCGGGCAATGCATGCTGCTGCAGCCCGGACGCTATCCGACACTGGCTTCGATGGGAATGCGCTCGCAGATTGCGTCGGTGCGCGTCGCACCCGGCAGCACCGTGGGCAGCGCATCACCGCCGCCATTGCGTGGTAACGAGCGTTCGTATGAAGCCCGCGTCACGTCGGTGCGTGCGGTGCTCGGCACACCTGAACAGCGTTGCTGGGTCGACAAGGAGCAGGTCGAACGCAGCGCCAATGTGCCGGCAGCAATCGCTGGCGCATTGCTCGGCGGCCTGCTCGGGCATCAGGTTGGTGGCGGTACAGGCAAGGATGTCGCGACCATCGGCGGAGTGGTTGCCGGCGCGGCAATCGGCTCGCAGGTCGGGCGCGGCAACGAGAGCCAGGACGTGCGCCGTTGTGACCAGATCCCGGCCCAGGCACGCACCGAATACTGGGACGTCACCTACAACTTCCGCGGCCTGGAACATCGGGTGCAGCTGCAAACGCCCCCGGGTGCAACCGTCATGGTGAATGAGCGTGGGGAAGTAGTGGGTTGAGCAGGTCAGCAGCGCCGCACAGGAATCCACGACAAGCGTTCGGTGAACAGCCGAACAGGGGTTGGGACGCCTTGGCTGCGGAACCGTTGCTGTCAAACGCACTCAACAACTAGATGACACCCGATCCGACTGAACTCGACTACGTGGGTTTCTGGCTGCGGGTCTGGGCATCGCTGATCGATACCGCGATTGTTTGCGCACTCATCTTTCCAATCTTGACAATGACCTATGGGTGGGCGTATTGGGACGGTTCCAAACTCATCCAGGGTCCGATTGATTTCCTGGTTTCGTGGCTCGCACCGGCCGTGGCCGTCGTCCTTTTCTGGATTGCGAGACAGGCGACGCCGGGAAAAATGGCCATCGGTGCGCGCGTCGTCGACGCGAAAACCGGCGGCAAACCCGGCAACGGCCAACTGATCCTCAGATACCTCGGCTACTTCGTCTCTACAGTTCCACTCTTCCTGGGTCTGATATGGGTGGCATTCGATCCGCGCAAACAGGGCTGGCACGACAAGCTCGCCGGCACCGTGGTAGTACGCAAGAAGGGCGGTTCAGTTCGCACGGTGAGCTTCAGCAACGCTGGGTGACCGTGCTGTGCAGTTGGTGCAGACTCAGGTGCAGACCCCCCTCTCTCACCAGTCAAACGCACAGAACAGGCACGCCCATGCAGACATCAAACTGGTACTCGGGATTCGCGAAGTCGGCTTCGCATTTCTGTGGCCGCCCGAGAACCTTTGCCCTTGCTATCGGGGTCATCGCAGCGTGGGTCGTCTCCGGTCCGATCTTCGGCTTCAGCGACACCTGGCAACTGGTCATCAATACAGGCACCACGATCGTCACGTTCTTGATGGTCTTCCTGATTCAGAACACCCAGAACCGCGACACGGCGGCAATACAGATCAAGCTCGATGAACTGATCCGAGTCACGAAGGGTGCGCACAACGCACTGCTTGATCTGGAAGAGCTCGAGGAAGACGCCATCGAACTATTTCGCAAGAAGTACCAGGCACTGGCAACGTCGGCACGCCAGGAGTTGGACCTTGGCACTCAGGACACTGGTACACCAGAAACCTGATCGATACCAACAAGCCTGGCGAAAGCCACTCCTGCTGGCTTTCATCAAAAGTGTGTTGACGCAAGCCTCGGCGAGCGAAGAGCGGCTACTTCCCCAATGACTGCGAATCATGTCCTCTGCGCTGGTCAAGACACGCTGGGTGATCCGTCGTGGGAATGGAAGAAACCACTGCGCATTGGAATGTCCCGGTGCACCAACGTGACCGGTGGGCACCTGTCCGGGGCAGCCCCGGGCAGGTGCGGCATGCAACGTCAACGAGTGCTCAGCTTCATGGTGGAGGCTGGCCGTGAGCGCGGGCTCAGCGGCTGCCGGCAATCAGCAGACTTTCACCTTCGCGCTCGGCGATTTGCGACACAAGCATCGCATAGCCAGGCGACGCGTGCATCGTTTGGTAGCGCCCTTCTGCCGCCAGCACGACCGGATCGGTGAAATCGGTGCCGCCTTCGTTTTCGCGGTGGATGGCCGCAGCACCGGATTCGCGCCAGATCTGCAGGTCGGCGAGGACCTCGACGCGTGTCAGCAGCGGGGCCGGGATCGCTGGGTCTGGCGGGACTGGACCACCGGTTTCCTGAGCCACCGCAGCGCTCAGGACGCACAGCGGCGCGATCAACAGCGTGATGATTTTCGAGCAGTTCATGATGCACCTTTCGATGGTTGAAGAAGACCGCTGCGCAACTCGTGCTACGGCCAGTCGGCCCGGGTTCCGTTGTGTGTTTCGGGTACCTCGGAATCGACGGTTGCAGATTAGGACCACTGCAGCGGCACCTCATCAGCACTTGGACGGACAGGCGCACGCCTTCACCATCAATCGAGATGAGAGTCGGCTGGCGCGGGGCTTGATGAGGCGAAGGGCGGTACCCAACGCCCTTGCGGCAACGCCTTGGGTCGGCGTGAAGCGCCAGGTTTCAGGATCGACTGATGCCTGGACGGGGCGCGGCGGCATCCGCCCACTGCGGCCCGGCGAACCAGCTATCGCCGCGCAGGTACGCGGCCAGCATCGGCAAGGCATCGAGGCCCCAGAACGCGCGGCCATCGACCACCATCGTCGGCACACCGAAGATGCCAAGCTGCAGCGCCTGTTCGGTTTGATCCTTCAATTGCTGCTTGACCTGCGCGCTGGCGGGATTGCGTTGCGGTTCGAGCTCGGCGTGCAATGCGGCAAGGCGCCGCGGATCGTTGGCATCGCCACCGCCGATCCAGACGTGCCGCAAGACGGTTTCGCAGGCGTGGCGATTCGGGGTGCGTTGCAACGGTGCACAGGCCAGCAGCAGGCGCAACAAAGCCAGCGGGTTGAAAGGATGCTGGGCCGGCGTGTCGATCTGAACGCCGTGCTGGTGGCCGAGCCAGGCAACCTGCCGGAACGTCCAGACACGTTTCGGTTCGATTTCGGCCGGACCCTTCTGACCCCAGGCCTGCAGCAGGCCGGCAAACAGCAGCGGTTTGTAGTCGACACTGCACGACGCACCTTCGAGCACCTGGGGCAGGCGCTCGAAAGCCAACCAGGCGTAGGGCGAAATCGGATCGAACCAGAAATCGATGTGTTTCATTCGGCCTGATCCTTGGGCACGGCGGTGCTGGCAGCGGTGCTGTTGCCGGCGCCGCGGCGTTGCTTGACCACCATCCAGACCATCCGCCTGGCTGCATCGTCGAGCGAGGACCACGCAACGATTTCATCGATGGTGCGGCGGCAGCCGACGCACCAGCCGGTGGCCGGATCCATCCGGCAAACACCGGTGCAAGGGCTCGCAATTCGCTGGGGAACTCGCTGGGTATCAGGCATCCGACAAGAACCCGCGCAGTGCTTCGTCCAGTTCACCAGGTGTCACGTCAGCCACCGGCGCCGCACCCGCCAAACTGCGAAGCTGTACCGGACTGGCGCAAAACACCGCATTCGGATGACCTGCAGCGGCCCAGATCCGATCGAAGCGGAACAACTCGCAATCGATCAAGGTGACTGGCGGATTGCGGTGCGCGACCGGCGACACGCCGCCAATTGAAAAACCGGTCTGCAGCTTGACGAAATCGGCATCCGCACGGCCGATTGCACCGACCAATGAGGCAACCTTCTTCTCGTCGACGCGTCGATCACCCGACGTGACGACCAGCACCGCGGAAGCGTCGCTGCGGCGGCGGAAGATCACGCTTTTGGCGATCTGGCCGACCGCCACACCGAGCGCATCGGCCGCCTCTTGGGCGGTTCGAGCCGAGATTTCGAGCCAGCGCGGCGCATGCGGATGGCCGGCCTCGGCCAGCGCGACGCAAACCCGGCGATAGGCTTCCGGTCGATCGTCGGCTGCTCGCCCGCGCTGCAATGAATCGGCAGAGTCAGGCAAACCAGGCGATGCAGGCAAGGGTTGAATTTCGCTCACTGTTTTCGCAGCCGGCAGAAGGAAACCGCCATTTTGCCCGCCCGCTGCCATCGCCGCTGCCAGCACTGTCGACACCGCTCAGGTCGAGCTTGGCCGGCCAGCACCGAACAGGGCTGCGCCGCGGCGCAGCAACGCGCGAACGAACCTGGCAAAGACCCAGATCAGTCCCGCCATCAGCAGCAGCGCGACCCCCAGCAATCCGAAGAACCAGAGCGGGTGCGCCCACGACAACCACAACATCAGCGGCACCGCGCCGTCACCGACCAACGACATCGCGATGTTGGAAAACGGTTCGGGCGATGCATTGATGGCAGCCCGCGTGCTCGACTTCGCAACATGGCTGGTGGCTGCCAAGGTACCGCCCAGCAGTGCGGCGGCCGCGGCGGCGCTGCCCTGGTCGATGCCAAAAACCGAGGCGGCCAGCGCGGCGCCGGCCGGAATGCGAATCACGGTATGGATCAGGTCCCAGGCTGAATCGAGGCCCGGGATCTTGTCGGCAAAAAACTCGATGAACAGCATCAGACCGCTGGCACCGAGCATCAACGGGGTCTGCAGCAAATGCAACCCCGGCGGCAATTCGACCCAACCCAGCCAGCCCGCTGCGCCGGTCAGAAACAGCACCGCATACAGACGCAATCCGCTGGCCCAGCCAAGCGCGGCAGCGATCGCGATCAGGTGCGTGGTGTTGACGTCCATGCAAATCCCAGAGCGCGGTTCTCAGCCGATGAGCCAGGCGGGCGGGCGTTTGCCGAGGAACGACTGCAGCCCCTCTCGGCCTTCGTCGCTGGCGCGGATATCGGCAATTCGACGCGCCGTCTGCGCGCGCAGATCGGCGTCGATGTCCCGGCCTGCAACATCCTGTACCAGGCGCTTGCAGGCGCGTGTGGCCATCGGGCCGTTGGCAACCAGCGCACTGACCAGCTGGTCGACCGTGGCATCCAGCGCATCGGCCGTGCACACTTCCTGCACCATGCCCAGCGCATGTGCGCGCCGCGCGTCGAAACGTTCTGCGGTCAGGAAATAGCGCCGCGACGCCGCCTCTCCCAGCATGCGGATCACATACGGGCTGATCGTTGCCGGCAACAGGCCGAGACGCGCTTCGCTGAGGCAGAAATTGACATTCTCCGAAGCGACCAGCACGTCGCACACCGCCGCCAGCCCCATGCCGCCGGCATAACAGTCGCCGTGGATGCGGCCGACCACCGGCACCGGACAGCTGTAGACCGTCCACAACATGTCGGCCAGCGCCTGTGCATCGGTCTGGTTCTCGTCCCAGCTGTAGCCAGCCATCGCGCGCATCCAGTTCAGGTCGGCGCCGGCGCAGAATGCCTTGCCATGGCCGCCCAGCACGATCGCGCGCAGCGACGCATCGGCACCGAGTTCGGCAAAACAGCTGCGCAACTCGGCAATCACCCCGTCGTTGAAGGCATTGCGGACATCGGGCCGGTTCAGGTAGACCTTGGCGACGACGCCTTCGCGGCGGATGTCGAGCGTCGAGGGTTGAGCAGCGGGCGATGCAGTGGACATTCGAAAAATTCCTCGTGACTGAATTGGTTCGCGCTGAAATTCAATAACGCTTGGCGGCTTCGTCGAGCATGACCTCGGTGGCGCCGCCGCCGATCGCCAGGACCCGCGCGTCGCGCCACAAGCGCTCGATTGGCGAGCCGACCATGTAGCCCATGCCGCCGTGAAACTGCTGGCAAGTCTGCACCACCTCGTTGACCATCTCGCCGCTCAAGGCTTTCAGCAGCGAGACATCCTGCACCACGTCGTGGCGCTGGGTGACGCGCCACGCGCAGTGGTACATGTATTGTCGGGTCGCCCGCACCTTGGCATCGAGCATCGCCAGCCGCTGGCGGATCACCTGCTTGTCGAACAAGGTCGCACCGAAGGCCTGCCGATCGCGCACGTGCTCGAGTGTCAGGCGCAAGGCCTGGCTCGCATGGCCGACTGCCATGGCGGCCAGTGCGATGCGTTCGGTCTGGAAATTCTTCATCACCGCCTGGAAGCCGCGATCCTGCTCACCGAGCAGGTTGGCGGCCGGAATGCGGCAGTTCTCGAAAATCAGCTCGGCGGTATCGGACGAGCGCCAGCCGGTCTTGTCGAGCGATCGCCCGACGCTGAACCCGGGTGTGCCACGCTCGACTGCAAACATCGAGATGCCGTGCCGCGCCGTGCTGGTGCGCGCCGCAATGAAGTACAAGTCAGCGTGCACACCATTCGTGATGAACAACTTGCTGCCGTCGATCACCCAGTGGTCGCCGTCGCGCACCGCCCGGGTGCGAATGCCAGCCACATCCGACCCGGCGCCCGGCTCGGTGATGCCGACTGCGGTGATCGTGCGTCCGGAGGTGATGCCGGACATCCAGCGGGTCTGCTGTTCGGCGCTGCCAGCGTGCTGCAGATGCGGGCTGGCCATGTCGGTATGGACCAGCACCGTGATGATGAAGCCGCCATAGGTCGATTGCGACAAGGCCTCGGCAAACACCAGATTCGCCATCGCATCGGCGCCGGATCCGCCGTGACGCTCGTCGTACATCAGGCCGAGCAAGCCGGCATCGCCCATCTTGTGCAGCACCTCGCGCGGCACCATGCCGGCGACTTCCCAGGCTTGCGCATGGGGCTCGACTTCGCGCGCCAGAAAGCGCGCCACCTGTTCGCGCAACAACTCATGTTCAGGGGTCTGGTAGATGTCGTTCATGCGGCGTTCATGGCGTTTGCAGCCTGCATTCTTAGATCACGTCACGATCGATGCAGACGCCGTCGATCGAGGGTTTGCCCGGACTCTGGCGAGCCGCTCAGCCAAGTGTAGGGCGCCCGCGCTCCTAGGGTTATCGCCCAGCCAATTGCGTGCCGCGGTCGACGCAATGCCACTGCGCCGCGTTGATAATCTGGCCCATTGCCCGGAGACAGCCATGAAAATCCTGAAGAAATCAATCCTTGCCACCGTGCTGGCGTTTTCCGCCGTTCCGTACGCGAGTGCGGCCGAAATCACCATGCGTCTGCACCAGTTGCTGCCCGCACAAGCCACCATCCCGGCGAAGGCCATCGCGCCCTGGGTGGCCAAGGTCGAGAAGGAAAGTGGCGGACGAATCAAGATCCAGCAATTCCCGGCGATGCAACTGGGCGGCAAGCCGTCCGACCTGTACGACCAGGCCAAGGACGGCGTCGTCGACATCATCTGGACCGTTCTGGGCTACACCCCGGGCCGCTTCCCGAAAGCAGAGGCCTTCGAGCTGCCATTCAGCAGTGGCGCTGCCGAGCCCGCATCACGCGCCTTCCAGGCCTTCGTCGAAAAGTACGCCGCCGATGAATTCAAGGACGTCAAACTGATTGCCGTGCACGTTCACGGCCCAGGATTGATTCACAGCAAAGATCCGATCACCAAGCTTGAGGACCTGAAGGGCATGAAGGTTCGCGGCGGCTCGCGCGTCATCAACATCATGCTCGAGCAGCTCGGCGCCGTGCCGGTCGGCATGCCTGTGCCGGCAGTTGGCGAGGCATTGTCGAAAGGCGTGATCCAGGCGACAACGATCCCATGGGAAGTCGTTCCTTCGGTCAAGGTTCAGCAGATCGTCAAGAACCACACCGGCTTCAGCGGCGACAAGGGTCTGTACACGCAGACCTTCATGTTCGCGATGAACCGCGGCACCTACGACAAGTTGCCCGCCGATCTGAAGAAGGTCATCGACAACAACAGCGGCATGGAGACCGCCGCACTGTTCGGCCGCGCCATGGATGATGACGACACGGCTGGTCTGGCACTGGCCAAGAAGGCCGGCAACAACATCATCACGCTCGACCCCGCCGAAACCGCACGCTGGCAACGTGCCGCCGCTGGCGTACGTGCGGTCTGGTACAAGGAAGTTGCCGAAAAGGGCATCGATGGGCCCAAGCTCGCTGGCGAGGCTGAGGCGTTGATCAACAAATACTCGAAGAAGTAATTTGCTTTA
>JBDTQC010000093.1:0-9726 GCA_039932405.1 Ideonella sp. | reverse complement strand
GGCGCGAGACGGCTCCTTTCCCGTTCCCGACCCGGCCCGCGCCCTCTCGTTTGCGCGCCCGGACGGAGCGTATCGGGTCCTCCCGCAAGGGCGGGCCGCCAACGGAGTACGGCAATGGCCGCTCGTCATCGGAGCCTTAACCTCAGCCCAGTTTGGGCCGTGGGCTCCCGTGCGGCGCAGCCTGCTCCAGCTACCCCATCATTGACCACGCGACGCCCCGCCCCGCGCTTCACGCGCCTGGGATCGATTGGACGCGTCGCCGACGGAGCCCTTTTTCATGCCCAAGAAAATGCTAATCGACGCGGCCCACCCGGAAGAAACCCGGGTCGCCGTTCTGGACGGGACGCGCGTTGACGATTTCGATTTCGAAACACTTTCCAAGAAGCAATTGCGCGGGAACATCTATCTCGCGAAAGTCACCCGCGTAGAGCCATCGCTGCAGGCCGCCTTCGTTGAGTTCGGCGGCAACCGGCACGGCTTCCTCGCCTTCAGCGAAATCCACCCGGATTATTACCAGATCCCGACCGCTGACCGCGAAGCCCTCAACTGATTGCGACAGGTTGACGAGATTGGTGTGAAGTACGGTATTGGCGGCGAGTTTGTTCATAATATTATTATAACATTTTAAAAAACTCTTGTCACCCTTTATTTTCAAAGACCTTTCCATTGCTGCTTCTTCCATTTTCGATGCTGTCTATGCGGTGATGATCCATCCTTCCAGGGGATCGACTGCGTCTGGCAGACCGTAACCCGGTTGCCCGATCGCCCAGGCTGTCTGGATCAGGCACAGCACGGCGTCGATCGAATCGCCGCTGGCGTCGGTGCTCAAGGCGAGCCGGTGCCCATTGGTCAGCATCAGACGCAGACCAAGCCGGCTGCGGCCCTGCTCGAGCGCGGCGATCAGATCAGCGCGCGCGGAGCGGCGTTCGGCGGTCTGTTTCGCGCGCTGATCGCTCTTGTACGAGCGCCGGCCGATCAGTTCGCGTGCCAACATGCCCGGGTAGGCCTCAAGCGCCACGCGAAGAGGATCGCCGGCATGCAGGCCAGGTAGATGCACGTTGGCGTCGATCAGCAGTGCCACGCCGGCGTGCATCATGTAGGCAACCGGCGGATTGACCCATTTCATCGACGGCGAAGAACCTGCCGGCCGATCACAGGCGCGGTGTGCGAACTTCCCTCCGGCCGGCCGGCTGGCACAGAAATCGGAGAACAGCGTGCGGATTTCGTTGCGCGGCAGGGCCGTGTAATGGCGCATCAGCGGCAGCCACTGCCTCGGCCAGCCGAGCTGCTCGACCAATTCGCGCGGCAGGCCGAATGGCAGATCGAAGCCGCCCGCCCACGGGCCATTCGCGGCGTCAGCCAACCATTCGCCAAACGCGCCCAGCGTTTCGAATGGCTGCAGACCGAGCAGATGGACCTCGTCCGCATGACGCTCCCCGCGGGCGACGACGATCGGTTTGCGTCGGCTCGGACGGCTGGAAAAATCGACGCCGAACGTTTGGTTGGGTGCGCTGGGCATCGAAGCATTGTCGACGGCGTGCGTCGACGCTCAGTGCCAAGCCTGGCTCAGAGGGCTTTGTAAGCTATGCTGGGCTGCAGTGGTCTTGACGCCGAAACCGGCGTGCCGCTGGTTCAACCTTGAAAGAAATCGACATCATGTCCGAAGACAACAGCGATACACCCAAAAAATCTCCGAGCGCAACACCGATGCCTCGGACCACCAAACCCACCGGACAACGCCGCAGCCTCGAGCGCGGCAAATCGACGCGCAAGAAAAACCCCGGCAAGCGCGCGCGCAGCGGCGGCAGCTGACCCGCAGCAGGCCGCGTCAACGCAGCCCGGCGCGGCGCAGCCGGGCGCGCAGTTGCCCGATCTCTTCGAGCAGATCGAGCACCAACGCTGCGCCGGAAGGCCCCAGCTCCAGGCTCTGGTCGAGGCGTCGAGCCGCGCGAGCCGTGCTCAGGGACGGTCCGCTGAAACGCCAGTCGTCGGGTGTTGCACCAGTCGGCTCCAGGATGCCTTCGTCGACCAGTTCGAGCAGATAGCTTCGTTCGGCGCCGCAAGCGCGGCACAGGTCGATCAACGTGAATTCGATCTCTTCCTCGACGATGACCGCGTCGAGCGCAACGGTTTGGATTGCAGCCATGTGCGTTGACTCCTAGGAGCGGCGCGGGTCGAAACCCGGGAATGCCTTGGCGAAGGTGTTGTAGGCCTCTTGCTCACCCGGCAGATCGGCCGATGGCAGCGTCAGCGTGATCACCACATACAGGTCGCCGGCCGGCTTGCCTGGCAGGCCGCGGCCGCGCAGCCGCAACTTGCGGCCTTGGCGCGAGCCGGGCGGAATCGTCATCTGCACCTCGCCTTCCGGAGTGGGCGCAGCGATGCTGGCGCCCAGCGCAGCCTCCCACGGCGCAACCGGCAAATCCACATGCAGGTCGCGTCCGTCGACGCGAAAACGCGGATGCGGGTTGAACGCGATTTCCAGATAGAGATCGCCGGCCGGCCCACCACCCGTGCCAGCTGCGCCCTGGCCGCTCAAGCGCAGATGCTGGCCTTCCCGAACTCCCTTCGGAATATTGACGTCGAGCTGGCGCTCCTGCATGGATACTCGACCCTGCGCGTCGGCTGATGGCATTCGCAACGAGATGGTCCGGCGCGCGCCGCGAAATGCATCTTCGAGATCGATCGCGATCCGGGCATGGTGATCGTTGCCTTGGGCCTGCATGCCGGGGTGTCCACGCTGTCGGCCCGCCTGGCGGCCAAAGATTGATTCGAAGAAGTCGCTGAAATCGGCGGCGTCCTCGAAGCTTGCGCCCCGCCCGCTGAACTCGAAACCGCCCGCTCCGGCAGGGCCCGGGCCGTAATCCTGGCCCCGCTCATGGCGACGGCTGATTTCGTCGTAGGCGGCTCGCCGCTCGGGGTCGTTCAAGGCCTCGTTGGCCTCGGCAACCTCCTTGAAGCGCGCCTCGGCGTCCGCCTCCTTGCTGACATCGGGGTGGTATTTGCGGGCCAGCTTGCGGAACGAACGCTTGATTTCGTCCTGTGTGGCTGTCTTGTCGACGCCGAGAATGGCGTAGTAATCCTTGAATTCCATGCGGTCTGCCTGCTGAGACTGGCGATAGTGTGATCGTGCCACAGTGCCGGCGCTTCAACCCAGGGCAAGTCCGATGACGCCAATGGCAATGCAGACTGCACCGGTGATGCGCCAGCCGCGGTCACCCTCGCCGAGCAGACGTCCGCCGAGCAAGGCGGCAAACATCATCGATACCTCACGCGCTGGTGCAACATGGCTCAGCGGTGCGAGCGTCACCGCGTACAGCACCAGCACATAAGCCAGCGGGCTGATCACCGCCACCAGCAGCGCGTGCCGCCATTGCTGTGTCCAGGCCAGCCGGCAGGCCGACCAGTCGCGCACTGCGCCACGCAGCATGAATGGAATGCGCAGCAGGTTGCCGAAATAATCGACCAGGATCGGCGAGATCAGCGCCACTTTCACTGCATAGCCGTCGATCAGCGTGTAGCCGGCAATCAAAGCGCCGGTGCACAGGCCGTAGCCCAGCCCGAGGCGAATCCGATCGGCTTGGGCGGGGTCGTGCGCCTTGGCCCAGAGGCCCGGTCCGCCAGCGATCAGAAAGACCCCACCCGTCACCGCCAGCACGCCGCCGACGCCGATCGGACCCATCCGCTCACCCAGTAGCAGCAAGGCACCGAACGAACTGATCAGCGGCCCGGTGCCGCGCGCAACGGGATAGACGACGGTCAGGTCGGATAGTCGATAGCCACGCAGCAGCACCTTGAAATAGATCAGATGCGTGAGACCGCTGCCCAGCACCAGACCCCACTCGAACCATCCCCAAGCTGGCAGGACACCCCAGGCGAACCAGGCGCCCACCGGGCTCCAGACCAGTGCAACGAACAAGGCGGTGAGCAGAATGAACGGCGAACCGCCGGCCGCCTTCTTGGCGACGATGTTCCAGCCGGCATGCAGCAGCGCGGCGATCAGGACCAGGGACAATGCAAGTGGCGACATGCGGATCGATTGTCATGCGGCCAACGAATATCCTGCGTCGCGCTGACGCGCCATTCAGACACCCTCGATGAATCCGACCCTGGTTGAAGTATTGCGCGGCGCCGCGCTGGAATCGGCGCATCGCGGCGCATTGATCGTCGTCGACGCAGACGGCGCAACGCTGGCGCAGTTGGGAGATGTCGATCGCCCGGTGTTCGCGCGCAGTGCGGTGAAGGCGCTGCAGGCACTTCCGCTGGTCGAGAGCGGTGCTGCCGATCGGCTGGGCCTGGTTCAGGAAGAACTGGCGATCGTCTGTGCATCCCACAACGGCGAGCCCGAACACGTGCGCACCGTTGCCGGCATGTTGTTCAAGGCCGGTGTCGACGCAAGCGTGCTCGAATGCGGGATCCAGTGGCCCAAAGAAGGCTTCGATCGCAAACTGGCCGGCCGCGGCGAGGTGGCGACGCCTCTGCATAACAACTGCTCCGGCAAACACGCCGGCTTCGTCTGCCTGGGCTGCATGCTGGCTGCGGGTTCCGGTGACAGCGGCGATCTGCCGAAATTCTTGAGCGGCTACGTGGCAGTCGATCACCCGGTCATGCGCGAGGTGACAGCTGCCTTGCAGAGCACCACCGGTTTCGATCCGGCCAGTGCGCCATGTGGCGTGGATGGTTGTTCGATTCCGACCTTCGGCATCGAACTGCGGCGCCTGGCACGCGCATTCGCGCGCTTCGGATCTGGCGTCGGACTGCGCGATGCGCACCGCCTGGCCGCGCGGCGCCTGCGCAGCGCCGTCGCTGCGGCGCCGTTCATGGTTGCCGGCAGCGACCGGTTCGATACGCAGGTCATGGCCCGTTTCGGCGAGCGCGTGTTCTGCAAGGTCGGCGCCGAAGGCGTCTACTGCGCCGCGCTGCCCGACCGCGGTCTTGGCGTCGCGATCAAGATCGACGATGGCCAGGCGCGCGCCGCCGAGGTGGTCATGGCGACGGTGATCGCCGCGCTGGTCGAGATGGATTCAAGCGAAGGGCGAATGATCGAGGCGCTGAGCCGGCCGGTGTTGCTGAACCGCAATGGCATCGCGGTGGGCGGGCTTCGGCCGTCGGCCGATTTGTTGGGCGGGCTGGTCTGATCGTCAGCCGGCAACAACCGGCACCGCCGCCTCGACCATCATCTGGATGCGCTGCCGCCCGTTGTACTCGTCCAGGCTGAGTCGATAGGCAAGGCGCACGCGCGCCGGCAGCGGCTCGCTGTGGCCGAACCAGATCGCATCGCGCAGCGTACCGGCGTGGCGCACCGACAGCTTCAGGTGCTTTTCTCCGACCAGCCGTTGCGACACGATGTCGACCTCGTCGCAGAACACCGGTGGCTCGAACGCCTGACCCCAGACCTGTTCGTCGAGCGCCGCAACTGTTGAAGCATTGAAGTGCTCGGCGCCCAGCGGGCCGTCGCTCAAGACCGTGCGCGACAGCAGCGCGGGCGTCAACCACTCGGAGGCGATCAGCGCAAGGCCTTGGCGGAAGGTCGGCAATTCGGCTTCGTCGAGCGTGCAGCCGGCCGCCATCGCGTGGCCGCCGAATTTTCTCAACACGCCAGGGTGGCGCTTGGTCAGCAGATCGAGCGCGTCGCGCAAGTGGAAACCGGCGATCGAGCGGCCCGATCCCTTCAGCAAGCCATCCTGACCGCGTGCGAAGACGAAGCTGGGCCGGTTCAGGCGGTCTTTCAGTCTGGAGGCGACGATGCCGACCACGCCTTCGTGAAAGCCCGGGTCGTAGAGTGTGAGCGCTGACAGTTCGTCATCGGTGGGCAGCAGCGCGTCGAGCAGCAGCTCGGCCTGCTCGCGCATGCCGGCCTCGACATCGCGCCGCTCGCGGTTGATGGCATCCAGGCGCGACGCCAGTTCGGCGGCGTGAGACGGGTCGTCGCAGAGCAGGCATTCGATGCCCAGCGCCATGTCCGACAAGCGCCCGGCGGCGTTGATGCGCGGGCCGAGCGCAAAGCCGAAATCGAAGGCGCTGGCGCGCCGCGCATCCCGCCCGGCCACTGCGAACAGGGCCGCGACACCGGCGTGCAGGCGGCCGCTGCGAATGCGCTTCAGGCCCTGCGCGACCAGCCGGCGGTTGTTGGCATCGAGCCGCACCACGTCGGCAACCGTGCCGAGCGCAACCAGGTCGAGCAGGCTGTCGAGCCGCGGCTGGTTCTGCGCATCGAAGCGACCGCGATCACGCAATTCGCTGCGCAGCGCCAGCAACACGTAGAACATCACGCCGACACCGGCCAGCTGCTTGCTCGCAAACTTGCAGTCGGGCTGGTTCGGGTTGACGATCACGTCAGCCTCGGGCAGCACGATTGCGCCATCGACAATGGCCGGCAGGTGATGATCGGTGACGATCACGCCGAGTCCGCGCTGGCGCGCATGCGCCACGCCGTCGATGCTGGCAATGCCGTTGTCAACGGTGATCAGCACCTTCGGCGGTGGCTGCAGCCGCAGCGCCAGATCGACGATGGTCGGTGTCAGGCCATAACCGTGCACTGCCCGGTCCGGTACCACGTAGCGCACCTGCCCCGGCTGCGCACCCAGCAGCCGCAATCCGCGTACGGCCACTGCGCAGGCGGTCGCACCGTCACAGTCGTAGTCGGCGACCACGACGATCGATTCGCCGCTTTGCAGGGCGTCGGCGAGGCGGCGCGCGGCAGCCGTTGCGCCCAGCAATTCGCTCGGCGGGATCAACCGGGCCAGGCCGTCGTCGAGCTCTTCGGCCATGCGCACCCCGCGGCCGGCGAACAGCCTGGCCAGCAGCGGCGTCAGCCCGGCCTGCTCGAGCGCCCACGCGGCCCGCGGCGGCACTTCACGCAGCGCAATCGTTGCGGGTTTCACAGCGCCTCCAGCAGTTGCGCCGCATCGACCGGCCGCCAGTGGTGCTGGATCCGCTGCCACAGCTTGCGAGGCGCGCTGGTGAATGCGCGCGCCAGCCGTTCACCGCACAGGGTCAAGGTGACCGGTTCGCCGCGCTTGGCGGCTGCAAGTGCATCGACCATCGGTCCGGCATCCAGCGCTTGCCAGCCGACGCGCCAAGCTTCCCAATCCTCGGCCAGCAGCGCTGCGCGAAGGCGATTGTCGACATGTGGTGCTGCGTGCCCGGATCGGCTTGCGGTCGGTTGCGCCCGACCGCAACCGCTGAGCCAGAAACTGTTGACCGGCAGCAGGCCGCGCGCCTCGCGCTGGTCGGTCAACGGGTCGGTATAGAGCAGCATCTGGACCTCGTTCTGCAGCCTGCGGATCAACCTGGCCTGCGGAAAGCGCTGGGTATCGGTCTGCAGCCAGAGGTCGACGTTGCGGCCGATCACGCGGTCGATCGACGCGCACGGCAGGCCATCCAGGCTGTCGTGGGCCACATACCAGCGCAGCGGTGCACCCCAACCGACGCGGAAGCCTTCGCTTTCGAACAAGCCGCGCACCTGCTCGAACAGGGCGTGCGATTCGGTTTCCTCGAGGCTCAGGCGTGCCGGATCGATCAGCGTGACGAATTCGCGGCCGACCTGCCAATGCGCCGGCGTCAGCAGTCCCCAGGCGAGATCGCCGACATCGATGCCATCGGCCGCCGCCTCGCGGGCAGCCCACGCAATGGCGCCGTCCTCGCCTGGCAGGCCCAGCGCGGCTGCCAGCGCCTGTTCATGCGGCGGACTGAGGCGATATTCGTCGCTGCCGAGCGTCGCTGCGGGGTCGAGCCGGCCCAGCAGGGCGCTCAGATTGGGCAATGACAGGTCGGACAGGGTCTGCGCACAGGCCGGCGACAGCGCACTGGCGTGTGGGATCAACAGGTGCATGGGGAGATTATCCGGTGCCTCAGGTAGCATCCTCCGCCATGAACTGGCCCTATGAGTTGCAGATCGGCTGGCGCTACACGCGCTCGGGCCGTGCCGGAAGAAAGAATGGATTCATCTCGTTCATCTCGGGTGTCTCGATGCTCGGCATCGCACTTGGCGTGGCGGCACTGATCATCGTGCTGTCGGTGATGAACGGTTTCCAGAAAGAGGTGCGCGATCGCATGTTGTCGGTGGTCGCCCACGTCGAGATCTACGAGGCTAGCGGACAGGCTTTCGACGACTGGCGAGCCATCGCTGCCAAGGCGCGCAGCAATCCGCAAGTCATCGCGGCCGCCCCGTTCATTGCCGCACAGGCGTTGATCGCACGTGGCGACGACATGCGTGGCGCCATCGTGCGTGGCATCTCCCCACCCGACGAAGCGACGGTGACCGACCTGGCTGCCCGGCTGCGCGACACCACGCTTTCGAAACTGGTGCCGGGTCGCTGGGGCATTGTGCTGGGCGTCGAGCTGGCCCGGTCGCTGGGCGTTCGCGAGGGGGATTCGGTCACCCTGGTCGCGCCGGGCGGCCAGGTCACGCCAGCCGGCATGGTGCCGCGCCTGAAGCAGGTGACCGTCGTCGGCACCTTCAGCGCCGGCCATTTCGAATACGACAACGGCCTGGCCTTGCTCAACATCGAGGATGCAGCCAAGCTGTTCCGGGTGGCCGGGCCGACTGGCGTGCAATTGAAACTGGCCGATCTGCACCAGGCGCGCGCGGTGGGTGATGCGCTGCAGGCGAGTTTCGGCAGCGCCGTCGAAGTGCGCGACTGGACGCGCACCAACCGCAACTGGTTCGATGCTGTGCAGGTCGAAAAGCGGCTGATGTTCATCATCCTGACGCTGATCGTGGCGGTGGCTGCTTTCAATCTGGTCTCGACCTTGGTGATGACGGTGACCGACAAGCGGGCCGATATCGCGATCCTGCGCACCCTGGGTGCGAGTCCGCGATCGATCATGAGCATCTTCATCGTGCAGGGGGCCACTTCAGGGATCATCGGCACCGCGCTGGGTGTCGGCTTCGGGTTGCTGATTGCCTTCAACATCGATGTCATCGTGCCGGCCATCGAAAGCGTGTTGCATGTCAGCTTTCTGCCCAGCAGCATTTACCTGATCAGCCGCATGCCGAGCGACCCGCAGCAGGCCGACATCGTGCCGATTGCGGTGATCTCGCTGGTGCTGGCCTTCCTGGCGACGCTTTACCCGAGCTGGCGTGCCAGCCGCGTGCAGCCAGCGGAGGCCTTGCGTTATGAATGAAGCTGAACGCGAGATCAATTCAGATGCGGCGCGTGCTGTGCAATCGCAAGGGCGGACGCTGCAAGCCGTTGGCTTGACCAAGCGATACCTCGAGGGCGGCCTCGATGTGCAGGTCTTGCACGGCGTCGATCTGACGGTACAGCGCGGCGCAACCTTGGCCATCGTCGGCGCTTCAGGTTCGGGCAAGAGCACCTTGCTGCACCTGTTGGGCGGCCTCGAGGCGCCGACCTCGGGCTCGGTCACGCTGATGGGCCGCGACTTTGCATCGATGGCGGCCGCCGAGCAAGGCAGCTGGCGCAACCGGCACCTCGGATTTGTCTACCAGTTCCATCACCTGCTGCCCGAATTCACTGCACTCGACAATGTGGCGATGCCGCTGCGCATCCGTCGCATGCCGACCGCGCAGGCGCGCGAGCGGGCGCGGGTCGTGCTGGGACAGGTCGGGCTGCAGGAGCGGGTCGGGCACCGGCCGTCGCAACTGTCGGGCGGCGAACGCCAGCGGGTCGCGATCGCTCGCGCATTGGTCGGTTCACCCGCGTGTGTGTTGGCCGACGAGCCGACCGGCAACCTCGACCGCGGCACCGCCGATGGTGTTTT
>JBDTQC010000092.1:0-9786 GCA_039932405.1 Ideonella sp. | reverse complement strand
CGGCGCCGTGTCGTCAAGCTGGCGCTCGGTGCCGACCTGGTCGGTGAGCGTTTTTCTGCCGATCGGTTTCGGCCTGTTATCGCTGCGCCTGCTGCTGCATGCGGCCGGGTACCTGATGTCGCTTGTCAGCGGCAAGACCGTGCTGGCGCTGCCGCCCATCTCGGGTACCGAAGAGGGCGCGGAGTGAGCACATTCCTGATCACCGGTCTGCTGTTCGTGATGCTGGCCATCGGCATGCCGGTCGGCTTTGCCCTGGTGGCGACGGGCAGCCTGGGACTTTATTTCGTCGGCGGCTGGGATGCGATGGTCGGCGTGTTGACGACCACGCCGCTGTCGAGCACGGCCTCGTACGAACTGATCTCGGTGCCGCTGTTCATTCTGATGGCCGAATTCGTGATCCTGTCGGGGGTTGCCGACGACCTGTTCGAGTGTGCCGCCACCTGGGTGGGTCGCGTGCCCGGCGGCCTGGCGATGGCCACCGCGCTGGCCGGCGCAGGTTTCGGCGCCATTTCGGGGTCGAGCACCGCGTCGGCCGCCACCTTGTCGTCGACCACCATGCCGGCCATGCTCAAGCAGGGCTACGATCCCAAACTGGCCGGCGGGGTGGTCGCGATCTCGGGCACGCTGGCGATGCTGATTCCGCCGAGCATCGCATTGGTGCTGTACGGCATCATTGCCGATGTGAGTATCAGCCAGTTGCTGGTTGGCGGCGTGATTCCCGGCATTCTGGTCACCCTCACGATCATGGCAACCGTGTTGCTGCTGGTGACGCTCAAGCCGAGCATCGCGCCGGTCGGCCGGGCCTACACCATGGGCGACAAACTGCGCTCGCTGACTGTGGTCGGTCCGATGCTGTTCCTGTTCATGGCCGTCACCGGCGTCATCTACAGCGGCATCGCGACCCCCACCGAAGCCTCCGGTCTGGGCGCCTTCGGTGCCTTCCTGATCGCATTGAAAGAGCGCAAGGTCGGCCCCAAGCCCTTGATCAAGGCGCTGATGCACGCGGCGCACGCCAGTTGCATGATCATCATGATCATCGTCTGCGCCAAGGTCTTCGGCTACTTCTTCACCCTGACTCAAAGTACCCAGGCGATCGTTCAGTGGGTGGGCAGCCTGCAGGTCGACCGCTTGATGGTGATGGTGTTCATCCTGTTCGGCTACCTGGTACTGGGCTGTCTGATGGACCAGATCGCAATCCTGATCCTGACCGTGCCGATCGTGTTGCCACTGGTCAAGTCGCTTGGCTTCGACCCGGTCTGGTTCGGCGTGATCGTCATCGTGATGGCCGAAGTCGGCCTGGTCACGCCACCGGTGGGTCTGAATGCATTCGTGGTCGCGCGTTACGCCAAGCGGCCGCTCGGCGAGATCTTCGGCGGTGTCTGGCCGCACGTGGTCAGCCACCTCGTGCTGGTGGCGTTCATGGTCGCGTTCCCGTCGATCATCCTCTGGCTGCCCTCGCAGATGTCCCGGTAGTACCTGTCACCCAACCCGAAAAGGATTCAACGATGAAGCTGCTTGCCACGACCCTGGCCATCGCCTCGGCCACCTTGCTTGCCGCGGCCCCGGCTGGCGCACAAACCAAGATCAAGATTGCCGATTCGTTCCCGGTCGGTCACTACCTGCCCAAATACTTCACCACACCGATGATGGAGCGGCTGAAGGCCGATCCTGCCGCCAAGGGCTACGAGTTCGAGTATTACCCGGCCGAACAGCTGGGCAAGGCCAAGGATTTTCTGCAACTCGTGCAATCGGGCGTGATCGATATCGCTTACGTCGCACCGGGTTTCGTATCCGACAAGATGCCGCTGTCGGTGGTGCCCGAACTGCCGTTGCCATATACCGGCTCGTGCATGGCCACGATGGCGTACTGGAACCTGGCCAAGCCGGGCGGACTGCTCGACAAGAAGGAGTTCGCACCGAACGGCGTGCGCCTGCTGTTCACGATCGTGTTGCCTCCTTACCAGGTCATCACCCGCAAGCCGTTCGCCAACCTCAAGGACATCGAGGGCATGAAGATCCGCGCGTCCGGCTCGGCCAAGGAGTTGCTGCTCAAGAAACTGAAGGCGGTGCCGGTGCTGATGCCGACGCCCGAGGTGTATGAATCCTTGTCGCGTGGCACCATCGACGGTGTGCTGTTTCCTTTCAACAGCCTCGCGCCCTACGAGCTCCACAAGCTTTCCAAGACCGGCACCATCGGCGAGAACTTCGGCTCCTTCGTTGCCAACTGGGTGATCAGCGAGAAGCGCTTCCAGTCGCTGCCGCCGAAGATGCAGGAAGATCTGACCGCGATGGGTGAAGAGCTGACCAGCAAATCATGCGCGCAGGTCGAGAAAGACGAGGCCGGCGATATCGAGAAGATCAAGGCGGCCGGTGTCAAGCTGACACCGCTTTCAGCCGCCGATCACGCTGCACTCGTTGGCGTGTCGATGGAGGTGGCGACCGAATGGGCGCAAAACCTCGACCGGCGCGGCAAGTCGGGAACCGAGGCACTCAATGCCTTCAAGAGCGGCCTGAAATAAGGCGCTGCCCGATGATCGCGACGCTGCCTCTGCAGGCGCTGCCGCCTGAAGCGCAGGCGCTGCGCGCTCCGTTGCGGGCCTTTCTCGACCAAGCCCTGGTCGGAATGCCGCCTGAGCAGCGCGCGCGCTCCTGGCTCGGCTTCGATGCCGAGTTCAGCCGTGCCCTGGGTCGCCAGGGCTGGATCGGATTGGCGCTGCCGACGCAATACGGCGGTGGCGGGCGCGACTGGTATGCGCGCTTTGTGCTGGTCGAGGAACTGCTTGCAAGGGGTGCGCCGGTTTCGGCACACTGGATTGCCGAGCGCCAGAGTGCACCCTTGATGCTGCGCTATGGCACCGAGGCGCAAAAGCGCTTCTACGTGCCGGCGATCTGCCGTGGCGAATCGTTCTTTGCGATCGGCATGAGCGAGCCACAGGCCGGTTCGGATCTGGCCAGCGTGCGCACGCGGGCAGTCAAGACGGCAGATGGCTGGCGGCTCAACGGGCAGAAGATCTGGACGACCAATGCCGATCACTGCCACCACATGATCGCGTTGGTGCGCACCTCCGGAACGCCTGAAGACCGGCAGCGCGGACTGTCGCAGCTGGTGTTCGATCTGAAGACGCCCGGTATCACGATCCGTCCGATCCAGGACCTGAGCGGCGACCGCCACTTCTGCGAAGTGTTCTTCGACGATGTCGACTTGCCGGCGGATGCCTTGATCGGAGAGGAGGGTGCGGGTTGGCAGCAGGTGACGGCCGAGCTGGCCTACGAGCGCAGCGGGCCGGAGCGCCTGTATTCCAGCATCGTGCTGTTCGACAGCTGGCTGCAGCACCTGCGCGAACACGGCGCGGACGACACGTCGGCAGCGCTGGCCGGCCGCATCGTTGCGCATCTGGCGGCCTTGCGAGCCATGTGTGTCGGTGTGGTCGGCGAGCTGACCGCGGGCCGCAGCCCGGTGACTGAAGCTTCGCTGGTGAAAGACCTGGGGACCGAGCTGGAACAACTGATTCCGGTGGTGCTGGCCGATGCCATCGCCAGTTCGCCTGTGGCGCCATCGCCTTCCTTGTTGCGCACCCTGGCCTATGTCACCCAGTTTGCGCCGACCTTTTCACTGCGCGGCGGGACCCGCGAGGTATTGCGCGGCGTGATCGCGCGCGGACTGGGGCTGCGATGAACGAATGGGTCGAACCGTTTGATCGCCTGCTCGGCGACGCCTGCCCGACCGCGCTGGTACGCGAGGTCGAAGCCGGCAAAAGCCCGGATCGCTTGTGGGAGGCGATCGAAGACTCGGGCTTCCTCGATGCCTTGGTGCCGGAGGCCCTCGGCGGCCACGGATTGAGCTTGTCTCAGGCTTGCGGGCTGATGGCTGCTGTCGGCCGTCATGCGGTGCCGGCGCCGGTTGTCCAGACGATGTTCGCGCGGGCGGCGCTGGCTCAGGCGGGCGCGACTGTGTTCCATGGATCGGTCGCGATCGCGGCGTCGGCGCAGCACAGCGATGGTGTCCTGCTCTGCCGGCACGTGCCCTGCGGGCGTGTTGCGCAATGGATCATCGTGCCGCTGGATCACCAGTGGCGGCTGTTGCCACGTGTGGACGCCGACTGCCTATCGAGCGGCATCCAGGGCAGCCTGCATGCCGATCTTCGATGGCAGGCGGGCGCTGGCGCAGCGTTCGAGTCAGCAACAGTCATTGCCTGGCAGCAGGCCGGCGCCGTCGGCGCAGCAGCCCAGATGGTCGGCGCCATGGAGCGTGTGCTCGAGATGACGCTTGCCTTCGCCAACGACCGCACGCAGTTCGGCCGCTCGATCGGCAAGTTTCAGGCCATTCAGCACCAACTCGCCGTGCTGGCCGAACACATCACCGCGGCGCGCATGGCCGCGCAGATCGGCTGCGACAGTCATCAGCCGTGGCCCGCGCCGATGCGTGCTGCACTGGCCAAGGCACGGGTCAGCGAAGCGGCGGCCCTGGTGGCGCCGATGGCGCACGCGATTCACGGCGCGATCGGCGTGACGGCCGAATTCGATCTCCAGCTGTTCACGCGGCGCCTGCACGAGTGGCGCAGCGACCACGGCTCGGAGCGTCACTGGAACACCATCCTCGGCCGTGCGCTGCTCGACAGCGGCGTGTCGACGCTCGACTTCATGCTCACTGAACTCCTGCCATCATGACCTCATCAGCCCGTCCTTTTCTGATCTACGAACAGTCGGGTGCGATCGTCACCCTGACGATGAATGCCGCCGAATCGCGCAATGCCCTGACCGGCAACAGCGCGCCACAGGAATTCGTCGACTGCTGCGCCCGAATCACGGCCGACCCATCGGTTCGCGCGGTCATCCTGACCGGTGCCGGGCCGGTGTTCTCGTCGGGCGGCAATCTCAAGCACATGCAAGGCATGTTCGACCACTCGCCGGCCGAACTGCGCGATTGGTACCGCAACGGCATCCAGCGGCTTGCCAATGCCTTCTACAACCTGGAAGTGCCGACCATCGCCGCCGTCAACGGCCCGGCGATCGGGGCCGGCTGCGACCTGACCTGCATGTGCGATATCCGCATCGCATCGCAGGAAGCATCGTTCGCCGAGAGTTTCGTCAAGGTCGGACTGATTCCGGGCGATGGCGGCGCCTGGCTGCTGCCGCGCGTGGTCGGCATGTCGCGGGCGGCCGAGATGTCGTTCACGGGCGATCCGGTGAGCGCGAACGATGCGCTGGCCTGCGGACTTGTATCCCGCGTGGTGCCGGCCGACCGCTTGTTGCCGGAAGCGATGGCGCTGGCCGAACGCATCGCGGCCAATCCGGGCGGCGCGCTTCGCATGACCAAGCGCCTGCTGCGCGAAGGCCAGCACATGCGACTGGACGGCATGCTCGAGATGGCGGCCGGCATGCAGGCGATCGCCCACAAGACGGCGCACCATGTGGAAGCCGTCAATGCGTTCGTCGAGCGGCGCAAGCCCGATTTCTCTGGCCAATGAAGAGGCCCGGTCCATGATCCGATCGCTGCTGTTCGCGCCGGCCAATCGGCCGGATCTGGTCGTCAAGTTTGCGCGATTTGCAGCCGATTGCTGCGTCATCGATCTGGAGGACGGGACGCCGCCGGGCGAAAAGCGCGCCGCTCGCGAAACGCTGCGCGAGACGGTCGACCGGACCCGCGCGGCCGGGCTCACCGGCATGCTGACGGTGCGTGTCAATGTGCCGGCTTCGCTGCACTACCTGGCTGACATCGAGGCTGCCTTCGGCTGTGATGTCGATGGCATCGTCATACCGAAACTCGAAAGCCCGGAGCAGGCCTTCCCGGCCATCCACTGGATCCAGGCGCTCGATGCGCAGGCGCCACGCGCGCGGCCGCGCACCATCGTCGGCGGCATCGAGTCGGTGCGCGGCGTCTTGCATGCGGTGGAGATCTGCGCCCGAACGGCCAGCCTGGGCGCCGTCTATTTCGGCGCCGAGGACTTGGCAGCCGATGCCGGCGGGCGCCGCACGCCGCGCGGCGACGAGGTCTACACCGCTCGATCGATGGTTCTGATGGCAGCCAAGGCTGCGCAGATCGTCGCGATCGATCAGGCGGTGGTGGACATTCGCGACGATGCGCTGTTCCTGGCAGACGCCGCGCGCGGTCGCGATCTCGGCTACGACGGCAAGATCTGCGTGACGCCCGGGCAAGTCAAACTGGCGCATCGCGCGTTTTCGCCAAGCTCCGAAGAACGGGCCTATGCGGGCCGGCTGGTCGCCGCCTATGAGTCCGCGGTGCAGCGCGGCCTCGGCACGATCGATTTCGAGGGCCGCATGATCGATGGCCCGCTGCTCAAGCGCGCCCAGGCGATCCTGGCTTCGCCGCAGGTGGACTGAGCGTGCATACCGTCGATCTGCAGCAACTCGACCTCGCAGCGCATGTGCGCCCGGGCGATGGCATCGTCTTCGGGCAAGGCTGCGGTGAACCTCTCAGCCTGACCGAACGTCTGGTGCAGCAACGCGCCAGATACAGCGGTGCCGGCATCTTTTTCGGCTCTGGATTTTCCAAGACCTTCCAGCCCGAACATGCCGACCATTTGCGGTTCAAGGGGATCGGTGGGATCGGCAGCTTGCGCAAGTTGGCGAGCTTGGGCAAGCTCGATCCGGTGCCCTGTCACATATCGGCTGTCGAAGGCCTGATCCGCGGTGGACAGATCCGCTGCGACGTGGTGCTTCTGCAAGTCAGCCCGGCCAACCAGAAGGGCGAGCACAGCTTCGGGCTTGTCAACGACTATGTGCGTGCGGCCGTCAGCAAGGCACGCGTCGTGATTGCGGAAGTCAACGCGCAGATTCCGTGGACGCCCTGCGATCAGCCGCTGCGCGAGGACGAGATCAGCGTTGCTGTGGCCACAGACCGTGCACCGCTGGAACTGCCCACCGCGCCATTCGGCGAGCTCGAGCGGCGTCTGGCCTCGCACCTGGCCGATTTCATTCCCGACCGAGCCACGCTTCAGGTCGGCATCGGTGCCGTGCCGGAAGCGATCGTGGCGATGTTGTCCGACCGCCGCGGCCTGGGCGTGCATTCGGGGCTGATCGGCGATTCGGTTTGCGAGCTGATGGAGCGCGGCGTCATCACCAACGAGCACAAGTCGCTGGATGCGGGCGTCACGATCAGCGGCGTGTTGTTCGGCACGCAGCGCCTTTATCGCTTTGCGCATCACAACCCGCAACTGCGGCTGTGCCCGACCAGCTACACGCATGCAACGGCTACCGTGTCTCGGCTGCAGCGATTGGTTTCCATCAATTCGGCGCTGGAGGTGGATTTGACCGGGCAGATCAACGCCGAGGCGATCGGCAGCGAATATATCGGCGGCGTCGGTGGGCAAGTGGATTTCGTTCGCGCCGCCACCCAGTCGGAACACGGCGTATCGATCATTGCCTTGCCGGCCAGCGGCAAGCGTGGCGACAGCAAAATCGTTGCCCGGCTGTCAGGTCCGGTCACGACACCACGCAGTGATGTCGACGTGATCGCCACCGAGCACGGTGCAGTGCGGCTGCGTGGCCTTGGTATCCGCGAGCGAATCCGCGCGATGGTCTCGATCGCTGCGCCAGAACACCGCGAAAACCTGTTGCGCGAAGCGCACGAAGTCTGGGGGACACTGGCATGAATCTCACCGAAGAAATCCTGTTCGACGTCGATGACGGCATTGCGATCGTCACGATCGACCGTCCGCAGCAACGCAACGCCATCAACCTGGGCGTGATCGAGGGTCTGCGTCAGGCCTTCAAGCGCATCGAGGACGACGCCGCGGTGCGGGTTGCGATCCTCACCGGCAGCGCCGACAAGGCTTTTTGCGCCGGCATGGATCTGAAGCTGGCTGCATCGATGCAGTTGCGGGTGCCGCCGCGCGACTTTTTCCCGGTGCTCGGCGATAACGTGCACCTGAGCAAACCGGTCATCGCAGCGGTGAACGGTGTCGCCTATGCAGGCGGCTGGATGTTTGCGCAGATGTGCGACTTGTGCATTGCCGCAGACCATGCCGTTTTCGGCATCACCGAGGCCAAGGTCGGACGCGGCATGCCTTGGGCGGCGCCGTTGATCCACATGTTGCCGCAGCGGGTGGTGATGGAACTGCTGTTGACAGGGCAACCCATGAGCGCGCAGCGGGCCTATGAGCTGGGCTATGTCAATGCCGTGGTACCGCTGGCTGATTTGCGCAGCAGAACCATGGCGATGGCGCAGACGATCGCCGCGAATGCGCCGCTGACTGTCAAGGCCGCGCGTGAACTGGTGTACCTGTCCACCGAGATGGGACGCTCGGCCGGCTTGCGAGCGGCGCAGCATCTGTTCGAGAGCGTCTACCTCAGCGAAGATGCGCAAGAGGGGCCACGCGCCTTCGCCGAGAAACGCGCGCCGAAATGGATCGGGCGATGAATCTCCCCAGGAGGACTCGATGAATTTCGATTCGACTGCCGAACAGGAATCGATCCGCGAAGCGGTGCAGAAGATCTGCGCGCGCTTTCCAGAATCGTATTGGGTCGAGCGCGACAGCGACGGCGTTTTCCCGCACGCGTTCTACAGCGCCATGGGCGAAGCGGGTTGGCTTGGTCTCGCGATTCCTGAAGCCTACGGTGGCGCCGGGCTGGGCGTTCAGGAAGCAGCCGTGATGATGCGCACGGTCGCCGAATCGGGCGCCTGCATGAGCGGCTGCTCGAGCATCCACATCAATATCTTCGGGCTGATGCCGGTGGTGGTGTTCGGCACCGAGGAACAGAAGCGCCGCATGTTGCCGCCGATGGCGCAGGGGAAAGTGAAATCCTGTTTCGCCGTGACCGAGCCGAACACCGGTCTCAACACGACCCAGCTGAAGACCCGTGCCGTTCGCCAAGGTGACCGCTATGTGGTCAACGGTCAGAAGGTGTGGATTTCAACGGCGCAGGTGGCCGACAAGATCCTGCTGCTCGCGCGCACCACGGCGCTGGAAGACCTGCCACCCGGCAAGCATTCCGGTGGGCTGTCCCTTTTCTATACCGATCTGGATCGCAGCAAGGTCAGCATCCGCTTGATCGAGAAGATGGGTCGCAAATGCGTGGATTCCAACGAGCTCTTCATCGATGGTCTCGAAATTCCGGTCGAGGACCGCATCGGCGAGGAGGGCAAGGGGTTCAAATACATTCTGCATGGCATGAACCCGGAGCGTGTGCTGCTGGCTTCCGAGGCGATCGGCATCGGACGGGTGGCACTGAAGAAGGCGGCCGCCTATGCCAAGGAGCGTGTCGTCTTCGATCGGCCGATCGGTCAGAACCAGGCGATTGCCCATCCACTGGCGATCAACTGGGTCGAGCTCGAAGCAGCAGATCTGTTGACGATGAAAGCGGCCTGGCTCTACGACAACGGGCGTGAATGCGGCGCAGAGGCGAACGCCGCCAAATACCTCGCTGCAGAAGCCGGCTATCGGGCCTGCGAGCGGGCCATCCTGACCCACGGCGGGATGGGCTATTCGAAAGAATTTCACGTCGAGCGCTACTTGCGCGAAATCATGATTCCGCGGATTGCGCCAGTCAGCGCTGAAATGATCTTGAACCACATCGCCGAGCGTGTGCTCGGCCTGCCCAAGTCGTACTGAGCGCAGCCCGAATGAAACATGTTGTTCTGGCCTCAGCTTTTGGGCCGTTCTGGTCGGTCGCTGACTGCTGTCAATGTGCATCGGTCGGCGTGAGCAGAGGCTGCGGGGTGACCGGCTCCGTCCCTGTCTCCCGGGCGCTGTGCTGGAGAGGGCTCGGGGCGGCGGGGTACTGGGTGACCTCCATGTCCCCCGGGCTTCACCTCCCAAGCGCGAC
>JBDTQC010000091.1:0-9792 GCA_039932405.1 Ideonella sp. | reverse complement strand
AGGTATTCGACGGCCGGTATCGCCTGCTGATTCGGTGCGGCGCCGGTGTAGAAGACGTTCTTGCTGAGTTCTTCGCCCTCGTACTGCACCGGGTAGAACAGCAGCGCATTCTTCTCTTCAAAGACCGGCAGCACCGACTTGCGCGACACCGAGGTCCAGCAGCCGAAGACGACCGCAACCTTGTCCTGGTCGATCAGCTGCTTCGCCTTCTCGGCAAACAGCGGCCAGTTGGATGCCGGATCGACGATGACGGCTTCGAGCTTCTTGCCCATCACGCCACCCTTGGCGTTGATATCGTCGATGGTCATCATCGCGACGTCCTTCAGGACAGTCTCGGAAATGGCCATGGTTCCCGAAAGCGAATGCAGGATGCCGACCTTGATCGTATCGGCGGCATTGGCCAGCCCGGGAAAAGACAGGCTCGCTGCGGCGAGGCCGACAGCGCTGAGCGAGTGGGTGAATGTGCGACGGCTGAGATTCATGGGTGCTCCCTTGGGTGTGCGGACTTGTCCTGTTGGACGGACCAGCGCAGCTTAAGAAAGCTCGGCAAGAATCCCAATACGACAGATGGCGTAGTTGCGACAGCCCATTGCGCTATCAAGCGCTGCGTCTACTTGCTGTCACCCCGTTCGCCCAGGATGTCACTCATCGGCTGCAGCTTGATCTGGCGGACCGCCATCAAGTCGGCGAAGTGCCGGCCGCTCAGCACGTCGAATTCGGCCCGGCGCGCGGTGGCGATGGGGTCATCGGCAGCTTCGCCCAGCCCCGCGTGGCACATCAGCAGGTCGCCAGGGCTCGCCACCTGCAGCCAGCGTTCTAGCTGAGACACGTAGGCTCGAGCCCCGCCCTGAAAATCGTAGACGCCCAGCAGGTGGTTATTCTGGCGGAAGCCGCGCTTCGCCGCTGCAGCCCGCAATGCAGCATCGCCCAGTTGCTCGATCACCAGCGGCTTGAAGCGCGCCCGCCAACTTCCGCCCTGTGCCGCGCTTCGCGTCGATCGCAGCCATGGCCGGACAGTTGCCGAGCGCAAGCTCAATTCGTCGAGCAATTCGTCGCGAACCCCTGGCAACTGGTGCACATGCTGGTGCCCGTCGACGTGGTCTGGCGGGCGTCCCAAGGTCTGCTCGAACGTGTCGAGTTGCATGCGAATTTCCTCGCGCAACGCCTGCCTGTCGACCCTCCCCAGCAGGCTGTCGATAACCAGACCGCGCAGCGACCGCCGCGATGCGGCCAGCAGCGGCGCTTCGGTCAGGTCGAGGTGCAGGCCAATGTCGATGTGGATGGGGCCGAGTTGCCGCAGTTGCGCCACACCTGCCTTGAAGAACGGTGCACCAACCATGCAGCTGACGGCTTGCAGCCGGCCTTGTCCAGCCAGTTGAAGGGCCGCCTGGTTGATGCCAGCGCTCAGGCCGAAGTCATCCAGACAAATGCATATCACCCGATCCTCGTTATGCTGAGCGTCCAAATGCGCCGCCGACTGCCTCTCGCCAAATTCCACGGCTGTCCGCCTGTCCGTCAGCAACGCGGTCGAATCGGCTGGTTTTTGATCGTCGGTTGCAGTGCTGCGGCTGTCCATTGGAGCGTCGTCGTCGCGATTGTTCACCTGCTGGGCTGGCGACCGTTGACCGCCAACGTCGTCGGCTGGATGGTTGCATTCTCTGTTTCCTTCGCCGGCCATCACCGCCTGAGCTTTCGTGACCATGGTTCGTCGATCCGATCCTCTGCGCTGCGCTTCTTCGCGGTGTCAGCAGCCGGGTTCATGATCAACGAAGCCAGCTATGCATGGTTGCTGAGCGGCAACGAGCAACACTTCGGATTGTTGCTGGCTGCCGTGTTGGCTGGCGTGGCGGTGATCACCTATGTGTTGAGTCGGCATTGGGCATTCATCGGCAGCCCTGCGCGCGATTGAGCTCAAGTTCGCGGCAATCGATCAGCTGGCCATCAATGTTCACCGTCCCGCAATCCCATGCCGAGTTGTTGCCTGACCACATACAAGGGCCGCGCCTTGACCTCTTCGAAGATGCGCCCGACATACTCGCCGACGATGCCAAGCGAAATCATCTGGATTCCGGAGAACAGCATCAGGCTGACGACAATCGTCGTCCACCCGCTGACATCGTGGCCCTCCAGCAAGTAGTCGAAGGTCAGGAAGGCCCCGTAGAGAAAGGACACAAAGGCAAGCACGAAGCCGATTGCACTGACTGCGCGCAATGGCCAGGTTGTGAAAGCGGTCAGGCCATCGAACGACAGCCGAATCAATCGCAGCGCGCTGAAATTTGATTGCCCGTGGGCTCGTTCATCCGGCATGTACGGCACGGCTAGCGAAGTGAAACCGACCCAGGCGTACAGACCCTTCATGAATCGGTTGCGTTCTGGCAGCAACAACAGTGCCCGCACCACGGCTCGGTCCATCAGCCGGAAATCTCCCGCACCGGCCGGAACTTCAAAACGCGATGATGTATTCACCAATGAATAGAAGACACTGGCGCCCCACCGTTTGAAGGCACTTTCGTCTTCTCGATTCTGACGCTGCGCGTAAACGACATCGACTCCAGCTTGCCAATGCCTGACAAACTGGGCAATCAGCGAAGGGGAATGCTGCAGATCGGCATCCATCATCACCACCACTTCGCCCTTGGCGGCTTGCATGCCGGCCGTCAGGGCCGCCTCCTTGCCGAAATTGCGCGAGAGCTGGATCAGCAGGATGCCCGGTCGATGCGCCCAGCGCTCCATCATGCGCGGTGTCTGGTCGGTACTGCCGTCATCGACAACGATGACCTCCCAATCGCGCGAGCAAGTCGCCAGCGTCTCGACCAGCAATGGCAACAGTCGCGCCAGATTGATGGCTTCGTTGCGGCATGGCACGATGCATGACAGGGTGGGCAGGCGGCTGCGAATCCCGGGGTCCAGCTCGACTTCGGCAAACTCGCCCAGCGCCGCATTGCCAGCCGGCCATTCGACCAGCCCGCCAACCGAGGGAGAAGCCAGCAAAGCCTGGGGATCAAGGAGATCGGACAAGATGGAGCCGCCGCAGAAATGAGAGGTCCAGCTTAGGCGTGAATCCTTAACGCCGGATTATGTTCAGCGCCGAGAGTGCCGAGAGCCGATCACTGCAGACCGCGACCTCCATCGCAGCCCAATGCCTTCGACATTTCAGCCGCATGGGTGTCGACTTTCCAGAGCATGACCCCATCGCCTGACTGGATCATCGATGCCGATGCGAGGAACGGATAGGTCGTCACCGACGTCGCGGCACCCAGCACCCAGGCCGATTTCGCGTTGCACAACGAGGCCGGCAGTGCCGGTTGATCGATCAAGACAAGTGAGGCTTTGAGCGGTGCGAATTTCCCGGCATCGAACAATTCCTTGCGCCAGTTGTCACGTGCGGCGATGTCCTGGCTGGTCCAGGCATCGACGATCATCACCGGGCTGAGCAATCGGCTGTAGAACGGCAGATCGAAATAGTAGTTGCCGAGCATGTAGACGGGTTGACCCGGGACATGCTGGCTTCGCATCACCCTGCCGAAATCCCGCATCGATTTGGGGTGCTGGATTGCCAGCCATCCGATCGCGCCGAAACTGATGATGCTTGTCAGACACGCAGTGACCAGCCAGCGTCGCCTGTTTCGGCCCGATGCGGTGTCTGTTTCGACAAACGAGACGGCGATGAGCGCGGCAAGCGGCGCAACGGCGGGCAGGATATAGCCCAGCAACTTGGACTTCGGCATTGAGAAAAAAAGCACAAAGATTGCCAACCACAACAGCAGCAGCAACCTGAGCGCGCATCGTTTTTCATCTGCAAGAAGATCGCGCCGCATCAGGCGCGCAAGCCAGGGCAGCCAGGGCGAAAAGAACAAGAACAGCAGCACCGGGAAAAACCAGAATGGCTGAACATTATTGAAGCCGCCGGACGCAAAGCGCTTGAAATGCTGGACGACGAAAAAATAGTCGAGAAAATCCGGAAATTTCGATTGCATCGCGACAAACCACGGCGCTGCAATGGCGAAGAACAGCAACGCGCCAGGCAGCGAACACATCGCCCACAACACGCGCCATTGCCGGCGCCAAAGCAACCACGCCCCGACCACCAGCACGGGCAACACGAATCCGATCAGGCCTTTGGCCAGCAGGCCCGCTGCGGCCATCGCGTAGCCGGCGGCAAGGGCACCCCGGTAGGGAAGTCGATGCTCGGCGCACAGTGCCGCATGGGCCACCAGCGCGATGGTGGCGGTCATGCAGCCGGCGACCAGCATGTCGAGGTTGGCGAACTGCCCGCCGATCAAGAAAAGCGGCTGCGCCAACAGCGCTACCAGCGTCGCGCGCGCAGCACCTTCGCCGGACCATCGCCGCACCAATGCGAACATGGTCACGCCGCCCAGGGTTGCGCCAAGCAGAGGTGCCGCCCGCGCGGCCCATTCGTTCATTCCAAAGATCGATAGCGAACTCGCCGTGATCCAGTAGAACAAGGGTGGTTTGTGGAAATATGGCAGTCCGTTGAGTGTCGGAGTCAACCAATCGCCCGAACGAAGCATTTCCCAGGCAACGCCGACGTAGCGCCCTTCGTCGGGCAACATCAACGGCCGCACCCAAGCGCTCGCGGCCAACCAGACAAAAATGATCACCGCGACAATGTCCGCGCCTCTGAACAATGGCAGATTCGCTGATGGCCGATCGAATGCTTGTTGTTCCAGATCCGGCGATGGGCTCAAACGAGCCTCCCTGTTTGCAATGCGACACACCAGTCTCGCTTGTCTGGCTTAGCGGCGGATTAGGAACGCGCGGCCCCCACGGCGCGCTGCCTTCAAGGCTGACCCAGCGCCGCAACCCGATTCATCGCCAACGACGCTGCCGCCGTGCGTGTTTCCACGCCGAGCTTCTGATAGACATGTTCGAGTTGCTTCTTGACCGTGGCCGGGCTGGTACCCAGGATGTCGCCGATGTCACGATTCGTCTTGCCCTTGGTCAGCCAGTAAAGAACCTCGGCCTCCCGGGCGGTCAGGGCGAAAGCGGCGGCAACTGCGTCGATCACCGCCTGGTCCGAGCTTTCTCGCATCACCAGCAGCCATTCATCCTCGTCGGCCTCGTGCAGCGTGAAGATCAGCCGGTGCGGACGGCGCACGGCGCCGTCGTCGCCCGGAGCATCGCCAGCAAACGACAAGACCAGCGGATGGGGTGGCTGCCCGTTGTTGCGACGCTTGCCCTCGTTTCGAATCCAGTAAGCCACTTCCGGCGCCAATTCGTCCGTGGCGAAGTGCGCCGCCAACATGCCGCGCGCCAGCGGAGTCTGCCAGACGACGCGGCCGTCGCTCGCGCGCACCACCAGGCTGGCATGGCCGAAGGCATCGAGCGCGGTGCGCGCGTGGCGCGCCTGTCGGGCGCCTTGCATGTGCACAGTCATGCGTGCCAGCACCTCGCGGGTGCGGATCGGCTTGGTCACATAGTCGACACCACCCGCGCCGAATGCGCTGACCACATGTTCGGTTTCGGTCAGGCCGGTCATGAAGACGATCGGAATGTGCGCCGTGTCCTCGTTCGCTTTCAGCCGGCGTGCCACTTCGAATCCATCAATGCCCGGCATCATCGCGTCGAGCAGGATGATGTCGGGCATCGCCTGCTGAGCGCGCTGCAGCGCGGCTTCGCCATCGGTTGCGATCAACACGGTATAACCCGCCTCGTCGAGTGCGTCGTGCAAAACCGAGAGGTTGTCGGGCACGTCATCGACGATCAGCACCACATCGGCGCTGCTTCGATCGATCGGATCGGAGCCCCCTTCGACCACTGAATACGGCAGAGTCAAGCCAGCGCTCATGGTGCAGAAGCCTGCGGTGGGACGGGCAGCATGTCGTTGCAGTCGCTACTTGCGCCGGTCTGACGCAGCAGGCCGCTCATGGCTTCGAGTTGAAAACTGCGCGCCAACGCTCGCATCTGCATCACGAATGGCACGCAACTGCGGTACTCGGATTCGATCTTGTCGAGTTGCCGCAGAATGCCGCGCAAATAGCCCAGGTCGATGACCGTATGCAAGGCATCGATTTCACCCTGCGGGGGAAATTCCATGCTCGGTCGATGCGCCATCAGGCGAGGCTCGACCTCGGCTTTCGATTCGGTTTTCTCGCGCGCTCCGGAAGGTCGATCTTCGGTCCACTCGAGGTGCAATGCACGCCCCAGCCAGTCGAGCAACTCGTGCTTGCGAACCGGCTTCAGAATGAAATCCTCAGCCGAAATACCGATGCCGTTGTCGACACCTTTTTCGAACGCATTCGCTGAAACGATGGCGAGCGGTGCATCGCTCAGGCGCGCGGCACGCAGCTGCCGGATCGTTTCCCAGCCATCGATGCCGGGCATGGCCAGATCCATCAGAATCGCGTCGGGACTGAAATCGTGCAACATCGCCAGGCACTGAACGCCCGACGCGGCCTGCCGCACCTCGAACCCCAAGGGCGCCAACATGCTGACCATCAGGCCGCGATCGACCTCTTCGTTGTCGACCACCAGCAGGCGTTTGCGTGATCCGACATAGCCCGTGCGTTGCACGCCAGGCCGCGACTGCCCGACCGATGCCGCCCTGACTTCAGGCAGGAACAGGCGGATCTTGAACACCGTGCCGGCCCGCGAAGGGTTGGCACCTTCAACCTGGTCGACCAGCGCAGCAGCCGGCGTGCTGTGTACGGTGATCTCGCCACCCATCAGGTCGGTCAACATCTTGCTGATCGTCAAACCCAGCCCGGTGCTGCCGGCCGGCCCGCTGCCGCCACCCGCCCCCGATGCCGAGCCGCGGCCGAACGGCTCGAAGATCTGCGCCATCTCGGAAACCGCGATGCCCGGGCCGGTATCCTCGATCTCGAAGGTTGCCATCTCACGCGCATGGCGGACCCGAAAAACCACGCCGCCACGCTGCGTGAACTTCACCGCGTTGCCAAGCACATTGATCAGAATCTGGCGCAGGCGCTTTTCATCGGCTCGAACGACCTCAGGCAGTGCCGGATCGATGAGGCAATGAAACGAAATCCCCTTGCCCGCCGCCTGCAGCTCGAACATGTGCGCAATCTGCAGCAAGCCGTCGCGCCAGAGCAGCGGTTTCACATCGAGCGACAGCTTTCCGCCTTCGATCCGGGCCAGATCGAGGGTGCCTTCGATCAATGACAACAAGTGCTCGCCACCGCGGCGGATCACACTGACCGCCTGGCGCCGATGCGGCGGCACATCGGCATCCTCGTCGAGCAGCTGGGCATAACCGATGATGCTGTTCAAGGGGGTTCGCAGTTCATGGCTGATCGTCGTGATGTAACGGCTCTTGGCGCCATTGGCCAATTCGGCCTGGCGCTTGGCATCCTGCAAGGCTTCGTCGGTCAGCCGGTGCGATTCGATCTCCTTGACCAGCAGATGGGTCTGCCGGTTCGACTCTTCCTGCGCAACCTGCGCACTGCGGTGCTTCAAGACCAGCCACCAGGCCACCACTGCGCTGGTCACCAGCAAAGCGGCGAACAATTTGACGAAACCGAGCTGCAAGGCCGCCTCGGCCTCACGCGCCAGCGGCCGGCCACTCGCCAGCATCGTCCGGCGCTGATGATGGAAGATCGCGATGAAGAGCCCGGCCAGCGCAGGCACCGCGAGCGACATCAGCATCAGGTAGTGGCCGAGCTCGGTGTCGAGGCGCCGCCAGAGCCCGTCCGGCACCAAGCGGCTGGCCGCCGCGCGCCACTGCACGGCCAGCCGCGCATCGGGTTTGCACAGATCGTGGCAACGCGCATCCAGCGAGCAACACAGCGAGCAGATGTTGCCTCGGTAGGCCGGGCAGAACGCCATGTCGTCGTGTTCGTATTCGCGTTCGCAAATCACACAACCCGTCAGGCGCCGGTAATGGCCATCTTCGCCCGTCGCACCTGTCACTTCGGGCAGGGGCTGGCGGGCGATGTAGTAGCGCCCGCCGGTTGCCCAGGCCAGCAGCGGTGACACCACGAGCGCGGTAACCAGCGCAATTACCGCGGAGAATGCCTGTGCCATCTCGCCGAGCAAGCCGGTATAGGCCGCGATCGACAAGACCGATGCGACTCCCATTGCGCCGACACCGACCGGATTGACATCGAACAGATGGGCGCGCTTGAACTCGATGCCTTTCGGCGACCAACCCATCGGCTTGTTTATCACCAGATCGGCCACCACCGCCATCATCCAGCTGATCGCGATGTTGGAATACAGACCGAGCACTTTGCCGAGCGCCTGGAAGACATTCAACTCCATCAACATCAACGCAATCAGGATGTTGAAGATCATCCAGACCACCCGCCCGGGGTGGCTGTGCGTCAACCGCGCAAAGAAATTGCTCCAGGCGAGAGAGCCCGCATAGGCATTGGTGACGTTGATCTTCAACTGCGAGATGAAGACGAACAAGGCGGTGGCTGCGACGGCAAAACCGTAGTTGGAGAACACCGCACCGTAGGCCACCAGGTACATCTGGTTGGGATCGACCGCGCGATCGAGCGGTACCGAATAACCGATGGCCAGAAAGGCCAGCAGCGCGCCACCCAGCATCTTCAAGACGCCGGGAATCACCCACCCGGGCCCACCGATCATCACGCCGGCCCACCAGCGCAGGTCAACTCGGCGACGGCCATCGGCGCGTTTGGCATGGGTCGGTTCGGGCATGAACCGAAGGTAGTCGGCTTGTTCCCCCATCTGCGTAATCAGCGCAATGCCAACCGTCATCGCCGAACCGAACTTCAGCAGATCGAAGCCGGCCGCCAGCGGTTTGTTCGGTTGGCTGGCGTCACCGCCACCGTAGGCCCAGATGTCGGTCAGCACGCCGGGGTGCTGCTGCAAGACATAGACGAATGGCACGATCAGCATCAGCAACCACAGCGGCTGGGTCCAGACCTGCAGCCGGCTGATCGTCGTGACGCCATGGGTTGCCAGCGGAATCACGACCAGTGCACAGAGCAGGTACCCCCAGGCCGGCGGAATGTCGAAGGCCAGCTCGAGCGCGTAGGCCATGATGGCGGCCTCCAGCGCGAAGAAGATGAAGGTGAACGACGCGTAGATCAGCGAGGTGACGGTCGAGCCGATGTAGCCGAAGCCGGCGCCGCGTGTCAGCAGATCCATGTCGACGCCATGCCGAGCGGCATAGACACTGATCGGCCAGCCGGCCAGAAAGATGATCAGCCCGGTCGCCAGGATGGCCCAGAACGCGTTGATGAAGCCGTAGTCGACCAGCAAGGTGCCACCGACCGCCTCGAGCACCAGAAACGACGCTGCTCCAAAAGCCGTGTTCGCCACCCGCATCGGCGACCATTTGCGGAACGAGCGCGGCGTGAAGCGCAGCGCGTAATCTTCCATGCTTTCACGAGCGACCCAGCTGTTGTAGTCGCGACGCACCTTGATGACGCGTTGCACCGCATCGGTGCGTTCGCGATGCACCACCGCGGGGCCTAACTGGGGCTGCGACGAGTCAGCAGAGAGCTTGGCAGCGGTCATCTCAACTGGGGGCGCAAGCACCATGCCAATGACAGCTGGCCCATGCGCCCACGATTTGGTAGGAGCCGACTCCCTCGAACCATATTCCATCCAGGCACGTGATCTGCTACCTTTGCAACCATGGAACTGACGCCACGCGAAAAAGACAAGCTGCTGATCTTCACCGCGGCATTGCTGGCCGAGCGGCGCAAGGCCAGAGGCTTGAAGTTGAACTACCCAGAAGCGGTCGCGCTGATCAGCGCGGCCATCATGGAAGGTGCGCGCGACGGCAAGAGCGTGGCTGATCTGATGGCCGACGGGCAAGCGGTGCTGGCGCGCGAC
>JBDTQC010000090.1:0-9850 GCA_039932405.1 Ideonella sp. | reverse complement strand
GGCTTTGCAGCAGGAACTGGGTGTATTGGTCAATGCTGTCGTGGTCCATGCCGCCGCCGCTGTGGCGCCCGCCCTGGTAGCGCAGGTAGAGCTGGTAGTGCTCGGGCACGAAGCCCAGTCGCAAGACACGGGCCTGCAGTCCGGCATGACGGATCCAGGCGCGGCGCTGGCTGCGCGTCGCCTGAAAGCCGGCCACCGGTACCCGCAGCGGCACGCAGGCGCGGCAACCATCGCAATACGGGCGATACGTGAACATGCCGCTGCGTCGAAAGCCGTTGCCGACCAGGCTGGAATAGGCATCCGCGTGGATCAGATGGCTGGGCGTCGCGACCTGCGAGCGCGCCATCCGGCCAGCCAGATAGCTGCACGGGTAGGGCGCGGTGGCATAGAACTGCAGGGTCGCGAGCGGAAGCTCTTTCGGATAGGTCACGTGCCGGATTCCTCTGGCTTGAGCAGTCGCGGCTCGGACCCGAGCAGGTGCTGCCACAGGGCAGGATGATAGGTCCAGTCGGCGGGCGCTGATAGTTCGACGGTCGCACGCAAATGCTGCTCGAATCGACTGCGCGGCCATTCTGCCGCGCCAAGCGACGCCAGGTGACCAGTATTCTGCTGGCAGTCGATCACGTCGATCTGGTTCGCCGTGCAGAAGCAGACCAACGCCGCCAGCGCGATCTTCGATGCATCGGTGCGGCGTGAAAACATCGACTCACCGAAAAACATCCGGCCCAGGCTGACGCCGTACAGGCCGCCCACCAGTTCGCCATCGATCCAGGTCTCGACACTGTGTACGCTGCCGAGCTGGTGCCAGCGCAGATAGGCCTGGATCATCGGCGTGACGATCCAGGTGCCGCTCTGGCCTGCACGAGCGCTGCCTGCGCAGGCCGAGATCACTCGCGTGAAGTCGCTGTCGATGCGGATCTCGCAGCCGGGCGTGCGAACGAATCGGGCCAGGACCTTGCGCAACGAGCGCGACAGCTTGAAATCGCGCGTCTGCAGCACCATGCGCGGATCAGGCGACCACCACAAGACCGGCTGGCCATCGCTGAACCACGGGAACACGCCGTGGCTGTAGGCCTCGTGCAGACGCTGCGGATTCAGGCTGCCACCTGCCGCCAGCAGGCCCGGCGCCTGCGACCGCGCAGCCAACGCGTGCGAGGTATCAGGCAGCGGATCGTCGTCCGTCTGAAGCCAGGTGATCATCGGTTGCACGGGGTGCCGCAGCTTGCCATCTCTGCAGTGTGATGCATCTGCGCCGGCGCTGCCCTGGCTTCGCGTGCGGACCGGCTTCTCCCTCCGAGGGGTGCGCCCGTTGAATCCGCCCGAGGTGGGATGGCCGACCGGGGCCTCGGCGCACAAACTGACATCAGGCGAAGCAATTCGGCACCAGCACCCACCACACGGAGCGTTGACCATGGCAACACTGAATTTTCGGCTTCCTGCAAACCGCAGCGACCTGCGCACCCAGCGCCGTTCGACGACGGCCCAGCGCCCGTCGCAGGGTGCTCAGCTCGGCTCAGGTTTGCCAGCCATGAAAACGATGGACGCCGAGGCCGCCGCGCTGATCGCGTTGCGTCGCCTCGGTGCACGCGAGTTGCAGCTGCAGTTGCTCGAGCAGCCTGCGAGTGACATCGGCGTGATCGCCTCGAGTGGCTGGTTCGATTCGACCTGGGAGCTCGCCAACGGCCTCGACATTGCGGAGGGCATGCCGTCCGACCTGCCGCTCGATGGCTGGCTGCAGTTCTACCTCGCCGCGTGAATCGATGGACTGATCCGAGGCGCGCAAGCTCAGCGCGCGAACCGGGCCGGCTTCCAGACCCCGATCGCCAGCGCGGTGCCGAACAAGATCACGGCGCATCCGATCAGCATCTCCGACGAGACCTGCTCGCCGAGGAACAGCGCTCCCCAGCCAACTGCAAATGCGGGAATCAGGAAGGTCACCGTGATCGCATTGGCCGGGCCGACATTGGCAATCAACCGAAAGAAGATCACATAGGCCAGGCCGGTGCAGAAGACCGACAGCGTCGCGAGCTCCACCCAAGCTGCTATCCCCGGTCTCACATCCGGCCAGAACAGCGCGGCCGGTAGCGCCAAAACGAGTGTGGCCGCCAGTTGACTGCCGCCGGCAACCGCCATCGTCGGCACACCGGCCAGATAGCGCTTGGTGAAATTGGCCGAGAAGCCATAGGCCGCGGCGGCGACGATACAGGCCAGCACGGCCAGCAAGGTCGACCGATCGCCGGCGCCGGCGCTGCCGCCAACCCCCGACTTGCTGATGATCAGGCCGATCACGCCGGCAAAGCCGATCAACAGACCCACCGTTCGTGCTGCATTCAGGCGATCGTTCAGCCACAGCCAGGCGATGGTGGCGGCAAACAGTGGCGAGGCGGCGTTGAAGATGCTGCTCAAGCCGCCGCTGATGGTCAGCAACGCGTACGCGAAAGCAAGAAAGGGGATCGCGGAATTGGTGATGCCAAGAAGCAGGATCGGCTTCCAGTTCGCGCGCATTGCGGGGATTTCGCGACGGTAGAAAACAAGCGGAATCAGCACTGCCGCCGCGCCGGCCACGCGCAGCGCAGCCAGTGCCACTGCGCCGAATTGCGCGGCGCCAACCCGCATGAACATGAAGGATGCGCCCCACAAGGCGGCCAGGCCGATCAGTTCGAGCAAATCGCGACCTTTCATGCGAAGGCGCGCATTGGCGTGACGGTGGTCGACGCGTGGGTGCCATTGGTGGCGAAGCCTTCCAGTTTCAGAAGCGCGCATTTGCGGTCGAGGCCGCCGGCATATCCGGTCAGTGCGCCGCCGCTGCCGATCACGCGGTGGCACGGCACGATCACCGATACAGGGTTCTTGCCGACCGCCGCGCCGACCGCGCGCACCGCATTCGGCGAGCCGACAGCGCGCGCGATGGCACCATAGCTGCTCGTGCTTCCCGGGCCAATCGACAGCAGGGCCTGCCAGACGGCGCGTTGGAATGGCGTGCCGTGAAGATCCAGGCGTTGGGTGAACGATGCCGGCGCACCGTTGAAATAGGCGGCCAGTTCGTCGACCGTCGATCGCAGCAGCGCATCGTCGTCGACCTGAGGCGCAGCGAGGATGCCGGGGTGGTCCTTCTGGCCGACGAACCAGGCGCCGGCCAATCCGGCCGGAGTTCTGGCCAGCAGCATCTCGCCAAGCGGCGAGTGCCAGCGCGTCTGGGCAGTGATCTGGTTCGGCAGTGTGGCGAGGCTGGTTGTCATGGCGTGGGTACTTTCAAGTTCGGAGGGCGGCTCGGGTCGGCCGACCCCAGGCTGTTCCAGAGGCGCAGGACCGCATAGCTTCGCCACGGTTGCCATTGCTGGGCGATCTGTTCGGCCGCCGCGCGTCTGGCGGTTGCCGAAATGGGTGGCGGACCGGCTTCGATCGGCTGCAGCGCGCTCGCCTGCGGGTGGATTTGCGGTGCGCGTTGCAGTGCATCGATGGCCTTGAGCACCGCGACATCACCCGGCGGAAAAGCGTCGGGCCAGGCCAATGTCCGCATCGCAATGTAGTGCGCGGTCCAGGGGCCGATGCCGGGCAGCGCGCACAAGCCCTCGATCAGTTGATGCGGCGAAGAGCCGGGCGACATCGCGTTGCCAAGCGATGGCCACGCCGCGCCGAGCGCGATGATGGCATGGGCGCGGCTGCGGATGATGCCCAGACTGGCGATCGATTCGATCGGCGCCGCTGCGAGCGTGCGCGGATCGGGAAAACAACGGTTGATCGTCGGCCAGGGTGTGGTCAGTTCCTTGCCAAACCGCTCGACCAGTCGGCAGGCGAGGGTGCGTGCGCCGGCCACCGTGACCTGCTGTCCGAGGACGGCACGCACCGCCAGCTCGAAACCGTCGAGGCTGCCTGGCAAACGCAGACCCGGCTCGCCGGGCAAGTCGCGCAGCGCCGCGTCGATGACCGCCGGCTGCGCATCCAGGTCGAGCCAGCGCCGCGCCGCGCCGAGCAGCAAGCCGCTGTGCGACAGCAACGAGGAAGAAAATTGCAGGTGGACGAGTGGCCGGCTGGCGTCGAACCGCGCCTGCACCCAGCCGGCCGGGCTTGCGTGCGCAGCCGACAAGGCGCCCTCGCGCAGGCTGCGCTGCACACCACCCGCGTCCACCGATTCGATGCCTGGAATGGCCCGTTGCGCGAAGAATGCGAGCAGGCGAATCTTGTCGAACGGCGTGCGGTAGACCAATTGCACACCGATGCCTGCGGCTGGCGCCGACGGTTCGGTGGCGCGTGCGAGACGCAACCGGCCCGGGTTGAGCCGGTAGCGCTCGACGAAAACGGCATTGAATCGACGCAGGCTGCGAAATCCGCTGGCCAGCGCGACCTGGGTGATCGGCAGAGTCGTCTCGGTCAGCAACTGCTTGGCCAGCAGCAGGCGCCGCGTCTGCAGATATTGCAAGGGTGTCACCCCATGTTCGGCGATGAAGATGCGCCGCAGGTGGCGGTCGCTGACTCCCAGCCGCACCGCCAGCGCGGCGATGCCGGGCGTGTTGCCATCGGCGATGCCGGCGGCCGTTGCGTTGTCGAGCAGCAAGGCGGCCTGGCGCGCCAGGGTTCGAGAGGCATCCATCACCGTCCAGGCATCGCCGTCGCCCGGCGCAAGCTCCGGACGACATTTCAGGCAGGGTCGAAAGGCGGCGGCTTCGGCCTGGGCCGCCGATGCAAAAAAGCGGCAGTTCTGGCGTTTTGGTGTTCGAACCCGGCAGATCGGCCGGCAATAGATGCCGGTGGAGCTGACGCCGACGAACAGGTTTCCATCGAAACGCGCGTCGCGCGCGACGATCGCCTGATAGTCGGCCTCGGCGTTGCGCGGCGCGGCAGGTGCCGCCTCTGCTGAGGCGTCGATTTTCAGGCTGGTGCGCGATTCCATGGCATCGATCATAGTCAGCCAATACCTGACGACTCGCCGTTTTCGGACATCTGGTTTTTGCATCCCGGTGCGAGCGCCAGGAGGGTGACGCTGGGTATTCGGAGCGGCTACATACAATGCGCCGCACCTCAACCGATGTTCTTCCAATGCACGTTTCAGCGTCCAGCTTCAAGGCCTACGATATTCGCGGTGTCGTCGGCAACGACATCGACGAAGCTTTTGCCGAACACCTCGGACGCGCCTTTGGCAGCGAGGCGGTGGCAGCTGGCGAGAAGGCCGTCGCCGTCGGCCGGGATGGCCGCTTGTCGGGCCCGGCGCTGGTCGCGGCCTTGATGCGGGGTCTGGCATCCACCGGGCTGGACGTCGTCGATCTCGGAGCCGTCACCACGCCGATGCTGTATTACGTTGCGGCGACGCGCGGCCGCCGCGGTTGCCACAGTGGCATCCAGGTGACCGGCAGCCACAACCCGAAGGACTACAACGGCTTCAAGATGGTGCTGGCAGGACGCGCGATCTATGGCGACGACATCCAGAACCTGCGGCGCCGCATCGAGGCCGAAAACTACACCCGCAGCAGCGGACGGATCGCTGCGATGGACATCGGTGCCGAATACCGGCAGCGGATCGTTGCCGACTGCAAGCTGAAGCGGCCATTGAAGATCGTCGTCGATTCGGGCAATGGCATCCCCGGCGCATCGGCGCCCGGCACGCTGCGCGCGCTGGGTTGCGAAGTGATTGAGCTGTATTCCGAAGTGGACGGTGATTTTCCGAACCACCATCCCGATCCGAGCAAGCCCGAGAACCTGGTCGAACTGATCAAGACCGTGCAACGCGAGGGCGCGGATCTGGGCCTGGCCTTCGACGGTGACGGCGATCGGCTGGGCGTGGTCACACGCGACGGCAACATCATCTATCCGGATCGGCAACTGATGTTGTTCGCTGCCGATGTCCTCAAGCGCAATCCCGGCGCGCCGATCATCTTCGACGTCAAGTGCACGCAGCGTCTGGCCCCGGTGATTCGCAGGGCTGGCGGCAAGCCGCTGATGTGGAAAACCGGCCACTCGTTGATCAAGGCCAAGCTGAAGCAGACCAGATCACCACTGGCCGGCGAGATGAGCGGCCACATCTTTTTTCGCGAGCGCTGGTACGGTTTCGACGATGCCACCTACACCGCGGCGCGCCTGCTCGAGATCGTCTCGCGCAGCAAGGATCCGAGCAAGCTGCTGAATGCGTTGCCCACCAGCTTCAGCACACCTGAGTTGAACGTGCCCTGTGCCGAAGGCGAAGCGCCACAAGTGGTGGCGCGGCTGCTCGAAACAGCGCGCTTTCCCGGCGCGGAACAGATCATCACGATCGACGGTTTGCGCGCCGATTTCAAGGATGGCTTCGGGTTGATCCGCTCGTCGAACACGACCCCGGTCCTGGTAATGCGTTTCGAAGGCCACAGCGCGAAGGCGTTGCAACGCATCCAGGCCGCGTTCATGCAGGCGCTGCTCGCCGTCAAGCCGGACGCGCAGATCGGCGCCGCGGCGCACTAGCATTGCGGCCGATCGAAGCCGATGCGGGTGTTGATCGTCAAGCTGTCATCACTCGGTGATGTGATCCATGCGTTGCCGGTGGTGCAAGACATTCGGGCAAGATTTGCCGGCGTCGCGATCGACTGGGTAGTTGAACCGGCCTTCGCGCCCTTGCTGCGTCGGGTCGACGGCATCGCCGAGGTCATCGAGTTGCCGCTGCGGCGCTGGCGAAAGGCGTGGTGGACGGCGGCGGTGCGGGCCGAATTCCGGCGCTTTCGGCAGCGCCTGCGGCGCGAGCCGTATGACCTGGTGCTCGACCTTCAGGGTTTGACCAAGTCGGCCCTCGTGGCCCGACTCGCGCGCGGCCGAAGCGCCGGCCTCGCCAACCGCACCGAAGGTTCGAGCTTCGAAGCGCCGGCGCGCTGGCTGGTCGATCGCGCGATCACCGTGCCGACCCGCGTGCATGCACTGGATCGTTCGAGACTCCTGGCTGCTGCAGCGCTCGGTTACGCGGTCGAAGGCCCGGTCCGTTTTGGCCTGCGAGCGGTACAGCGGCCGATCTCTGAGTTTGTCGACAGTCGGCCGTTGATGGTATTTGTCCACGGCACCTCACGCGACGACAAGTTGTGGCCCGAAGCGCACTGGATTGCGCTCGGCCGCCGCTTGGCGCAGGCTGGCTGGCGGATCGCACTGCCGCAGGCCGGCGCCGTGGAGCAGGCGCGCGCGCAGCGCGTCGCCACCGCTATCGGCTCGGCCTGCAGCGTCTGGCCGCCACTCGGCCTGGATCAACTTGTCGATCGAATGTCCGCGGCGCGCGGTGTCATCGGCGTCGACAGCGGTCTTAGTCACATCGCGGTGGCACTGGACTTGCCGCATGTGCAGCTCTACAACGTGGCAACCGCCTGGCGCACCGGGCCGCAACCGGCCCATGGCAACCAGCACCAGCTGTCGATCGAGGCGTCATCCGGGCAGGCCGCGCCAAGCCTCGAGTCGGTCTGGACGGCCTGGCAGTCGGTGCAGCCGCCATTCACCCGATGATGCAGCCCGACGCCGGATCAATAGCCGCGTGGCGACGCCGGCTCGCGTTGCGGTGCTACGGCTTGCTGATGTGGCTGCTGATTGCGCCCATGCTGCTGCGGATGGTGTGGCGTGGACGCTCCGAAGCGCTCTATCGGCACGCGATCGTCGAGCGTCTGGGTCGCTACGCGCCCGCCATCGCGGCACGCATCGAACCGGGCCGCTTGTGGCTGCACGCGGTATCGCTTGGTGAAACCCGCGCCGCTGCCGCGCTGCTGCAGGCCCTGCGCGAGCGCAGCCCCGGCCTGCGCGTGCTGCTGACGCATGGCACCGCCACCGGTCGCGAGGCCGGGCAGGCCTTGCTGCAGCCGGGTGATCTGCAGGTCTGGATGCCGTGGGACAGCGCGGCTGCGGTGCGCCGCTTTCTGGCCCGGCACCGGCCGTGCATCGGCGTCTTGATGGAAACCGAGGTGTGGCCGGCGATGCAACACGCAGCCGCCGCGAGCGGCTTGCCGATGGTGCTGGCGAATGCGCGGCTGAGTGCCGCAAGCCTGCATCGCCAGCAGATTTGGCCTGCGTTGATGCGCCCGGCGATGCAGGGTTTCGACACGGTCCTGGCGCAGAGTAGCGGCGATGCGCAGCGCTTGCGCGATGCCGGCGCTGGTCATGTCGTCATCTGCGGCAATCTCAAATTCGACATGACGCCGGATCCGGAGTTGCTCGCGCAGGGCCGCCAGTGGCGCCGCGCACTCGGGCGTCCGGTGGCGATGGCCGCCAGCACCCGCGAAGGCGAGGAAGCGCCGCTGCTCGCAGCCTGGCAGGCAGCGTGCCGGCCCGATGCCGCCACGCTCGCGGCGCGCCCGTTGCTGCTGCTGGTGCCGCGTCATCCCCAGCGTTTCGATGAAGTCGCTGCAATGTGCCAGGCGGCCGGCCTGAAGCTGGCCCGCCGCAGCGCATGGGGTGACGCACAGTCGCCACCGCTGCACGCCGCTGATGCCGACGCCTGGCTCGGCGATTCGCTCGGCGAATTGCCGATGTACTACGCGCTGGCCGACGTCGCGCTGCTGGGCGGCAGCTTCGCGCCGCTGGGTGGGCAGAACCTGATCGAGGCGGCGGCCTGCGGCTGTCCGATCCTGATCGGGCCCAGCAGTTTCAACTTTGCCGAGGCCGCCGAGCTGGCGATTGCCGCTGGCGCTGCACTGCGGGTGGCCGATCTGACGACCGCAGTCGAGACCGCGCTCGGTCTGCTGGGCAGCGAGCGCGAGCGGCTGTCGCGATCCGACAGCGCGCGCGCATTCGCCGCCGAACATCGCGGTGCCGCCGCAAAAATGGCCGCAGCAGTCGTTGCACGGATGGCGGCCGGCGCGGTTGCCGCTGAGGGTCTGTCTGATTGACGCCTGGGCTCGGGCCGTGCGACGATTCCAACCGTTCGATCCTCGTTCCATCCGGTCTCCCAGATGATCTTGCGCTTGATGAGCCGCACCGTCCCCGCGGGTTGCCGCTGGCTGTTGCTGGCCGCGGTGGCAGTTCTGTCAGCCTGTGCCTCGCCGGCCGTGCCGCCGATCCAGGGTGGCACGACCAGCCTGTTTCTCGACGGGCAATTTCGGGTGCCCGACCAGCGCCCTGATCCGAGCAAGGTTTTCGAGTTGAGCGCCGGCATGCAGCGCTACCTGAACGACGAAATGGCGCCGGTCGTGAAGCGGCACGGCATCCGTCAGGGTCTGATCGAGATGCTTTACAGCGGCGATCACCTGCGCCTCGAATACGACTCGGCGTATACGCGCAATGCCAGCGAGTCCTATGCCGCGCGCTCCGGCAATTGCCTGTCGCTGGTCATCATGACGGCGGCCTTTGCCAGGGCGTTGAGCCTGGACATCACCTTCAACCGGGTGTCGATCGACGAACAATGGCGGATTTCCGGCAGCCTGATGATGGCTGCCGGCCATGTCAACCTGTCACTGGGTCGGGTCCGGCTCGGCGACCGCCTGACCTATGACATCAACAACCTGTTGACGATCGACTTCCTGCCGCCGGCCGAGCTCGAGCGCCAGCGCAGCGAACCGATCAGCGAGGCCACGATCGTCGGCATGTACATGAACAACCGGGCCGCTGAAAACCTGGCCGATGGTCGCATCGACGATGCGTATTGGTTCGCGCGGGAGGCAATCGTGCAGGCGCCGAACGAGATCGCGGGCTACAACACGCTGGCCGTGGTGTACATGCGCCATGGGCAGGATCAGATGGCAGAACGTGTTCTGAGACTGGCGCTGCAGCGCAATCCCGACAATACGCGCCTGCTCGGCAATCTGGTCCAGTTGCTGGAGCAGCAGGGCCGGGATGCCGAACGTCGGCCGTTGGCGCAACGCTTGCAGGTTCTCGAGCCGGTAACTCCGTACCGCGATTTCTACCTGGGACAGGCGGCGCT